>JAZOBW010000001.1:0-6668 GCA_045596185.1 Acutalibacteraceae bacterium
AGAATATCAAAAAGAATAAATTTAAGTTTGTCATTATATAAATTATAATTAGCAAATCTTGATGAAGAAACTTCATCTTTCTTTTTCCATTTTATATCTTGTTCAACTTTTTCGAAGTCGAATGTTCTTGGTGAAACACAAATCACCTCTAAAGGCAGTTTGTCTTTCATTGAAAAGTTATCAGCAACTTTTTGTAAAAGTTCGTTTTTTTTCGTATTTTCAATTAAACATTCCGTATACTCGGGATCAAAATACATAGGATCGTTACCAATAAATCTAATGAAATCGAGTATCTCTGTATCGGGAATCAAATCAATGATTCCCGATACATCAGACAACTTAATGTACGAAATTAACAGATCAATATTATCTACTGCAACAAACCTTTTCAAATCGTCACGCTGATACTTGTCTAACCTAACCGCCGTTTCTGAACAGTTCAAAACTTCAAGCTGCTTTTTCAACATATATTCATATGTTTGCAGTTGACCGGTCATCATCAATGAATACTCGTCAGTCGAGATTACAGACTTAAAGCCGGGAACTCCGCTTAATGCGGTGGTGAGTTTAACCAATGGATTTGAAACAGCTTTTTCATAGGCTGCAATTCTTTGCTCGCGTCTATTCTTAAAATAATCCCAACTTCTATCCTTTTTCGAATAGAATGACTCACTATAATCTGTAAAGTCGAATGGATTTAGTTTTTCAAAACCATCGTTGTAAAGGATAAGCGCACGCCACTCGCTTTGATACTCAATCAAATCATATAGATCCGATACCATCGTATCGAAATCATCTGCGTCCTTATCCCATTCGCAAAAAGCGACTTGCTCCGAATTGTATAGCGGTCCAAAAAACATTTTAGTTTCTTCGAAGAGTTTTATTGTTTCTTTTTCGGCAAAAATCACCGTAAACATTATATAACCCCCCCTAAAAACTCTGGTTTTGAATTACTTAATAAGCGCACGAAGTTCTTCTATTTTTTCATCAAACTTAAATGTATTAAGTTTCTTAATTTTATTGCTTACCTTTCGGAAGACCATGTTAACAACGCGATTATCGGTAATTGCGGTGTTCTTTCTCATAGCATCGTTTTCGTTATAAGCATCATTATTAAAGTTGTCTATAAACAATCTGAACTGTGCTTCTAAACGACTTGCAAGGAAGGGATCACGGTCAACTTCCTGCTCGTATTTACCTACCTCTTTTGCCATTACCGCGATAACACTATCAATCATAATCGAAAGTTCATTATCGTCCATCTTGGAACGCGGTAAGGAATTATAATACGCAAGCGGAATTTCGAACACACTGGTAGGCGCTGCATGACCATCACCAATCTTAAAGTTGGATGTATCACGAACAAACGCACTTTCAGCATAACGGCGATTGCAATCTATATCGTACTTGCAGCGTTCTTCCTGCATCTCATAGATCTTAGCAACCGAAGCCCTGTCTCGATACAAAGCATCAAGAACTTCGTAGAACTCATCACATTCGGTGTTGTTAGAAACAATAAGAGAAGTTCTGTCACCCTCTGTATCCTCAAGGGCATATATTCGCTTCTGAGCATCATATCTAGAAGAAGGATGAGTAATAATCATGCCGTGAACAACACCATAAACCAACGCAGAATGAATTTTTACCATTTCGTCATAATGAGCATCAAGAGAAATTTCGGGCATTTCAGAAAGTGAATCCCAACGCTTATCGATATGTAATGAAATTGTGGAACTCTTAGTGGAATCCGGTCCAATGTTCTTAATATAATCATGATAAGCTTTGAAATAAATACCTGCTTCTTCGTTGTATTGAGCATCCTCATTACAATCATCAGGACTCTTGAAGCGTGAGAGCATATCGGGCGTAATATTGTACAAAGCATTGAAGAAATGCAACTCATACTTAGAAACAGTATTTGTTCCTGTTGCATTCATCTTGAAAGGCGAAACCAATGTTTTAATATTGGTATCACGCAATTCATCCAACTTCTTGTTATATGCACAAAGAGCAACTACTCTGGGTTCATTGAAGTTTGCGCATCCAATACCGGGAGATGCAAGTTTTGTTCCAAACTTGATCTTATCTCTAAGATATTCTTCACTCTTAGTATCAGATATTTCAGGAGCAAATACAACTTCATCATCGTCAGCATTTTCAACAGCTTTGAAATATTCTTTGAATGCACACTCTTGTTTAATTGCAGAAATAATGTTTACATTAAGAATTCCATCGCATTCCTCACGAACAGATTCCTTAAAATAATCAATAAGAACCGTGTCAAAAATATCAGTTGCAGGTTTAGCAAGGGCAGGATCATACTGAGCAACACGCTTGTTTTCTGCATTGATCTTGATAGCGTCGAAAATTTTAGCACTCAACTCCGAAGGCAACATTAAATCGTCGCCAGTTGTCGGGCAAATATGTGTCAATCTGTCTAAACAGGCACGATCAGCGCAGACATAGGAAATACTATTACCATCTCTGAACTTAAGTTTGTCAACAATTTCATCCTGAGCCTTAGAAAGCATATATACTTTACCTTCAAAAGAAGCATAGAACTTTTCAAATTCATCGCAAAGCTGTTTCAAATAATTCTTTGCAACTTCATATGAAGATTCTTTAAGTGCACTTTCGCAATAATCTTTTACCGAATCTGCATAAGCCGGGAACAATTCATTAAACTTGTTCCAAAGTGCTTTATAACCACCGAACTTTTCAAAGAACGAAGCATCATTCTTTTCAAGTTTGCAAACTGCATCAAAGTTTCCTTCGGTGGTCTTGCTTGTGAATCCGCCACGAACATCAAAATAATCCGGATCGTTTGCGCTCGGAGAATAAACGGTTAAATCATTGAAAAACTTGTTAACATTTGCTTTGGCGGTTTTATGTGCTTCCTCAAATTTATCTTTCAATGCATAAAGCATATATCGCATTGCGTTTGGATGCATAGCACCGTCGTTACCAATAAGAAGTTTTTCAATGTGGAAAGGCATTGTATCCGCATTAATAGAGGGTGCATCAAAAAGAATTGATCTTGCTGCGGATCTTGCCGCAGAGGCAGCATTCTTCTTGATTTCATTCTCGTAATTTCTGATTTTCTGAAGATTAGTAGAAGCCTTGCCTCTTAAACTCTCATCATTTTCGTAATCCTGATGTTCGCTGAGTTCATCAACACTAACCTTAAGATTTTTTATCTGTGGATTACTTTCAAACGCTCTTCTGATCTGTGTATCAAAAGCCGACATAAAAGCAATTATTTTAGTATTAACTTCAGCCTGAACTTTATCAACTTCGTTAGCAAGACTGCCTTTAATATCAACATCAAAGCGAGCATTGCCTTCATTAACACGTTTTACATAAACACCGGAGCGTGTGGGTGCAGCCTCTGTTGAATATGCTCTTTTCTTCTTAAACTCTGCTTTTTCTTTTTCAAATGCTTTATCATACTTAAGCCACTCACCAACATTTTCTCCGTCACCTATACAAGAAATGGCGCGAGAATAAGCGATGTATTCAACAATATCTTCATAAGGATACTTCAGAACAGAAGCGCCTATACCGCCAAAACGGTTACGGCCGAGATTATCGCCATTGGCAAATTCTTTTATAATATTATCCTCAATACCAAACGCATCTTTTTGCATAGGTCCAATATTCTGCTCATAAAGGCTCTGAGCAGCAAATTCCTTATACTGCTCAAGTGTCTCCATACTTTCCTGACTCTCACCCACTTTATCAAGCAAGAAGCAGAAATCAAAGGGAAGGCCTTCAAGTTTATCAACGCCATTAGTTGTAGTAGGAACATCAATATAGAGGTCCTTATATCTTTCGAGGTCTTTACGAACACTGCAAAAACCACTAGATTTTATCATAAATGAGTTGATTTCCTTAATGGTTGCATAACCGTTGCGGCGCAGACTCTCTTTTTCGGTTTCGGTTTTTATAACGGTATCCATTACGCCGGGAAGCAACAAATATCCACGGATAATAGCCGCTTTTTCACGGTAATGCTTATGTAAATATTCACGAATAAGCATACCAACAGTCATAGCAATACCCGAACCGGTACCACCAGCGGCGGAGGAAACAATTACAACACGAAGAGCCTGTTTAAGGTCTCCGCCGTCCTTTAAGAATAATTCATCGATAGCCTTATACAAAGGCTGAATGTTTCCGTTTTTAATAGTTGCATTAAGAGCCAGTCTGGAAATGGCGCGAACCTGACCGGCGCCTTCAGACACAGTTTTAGAATAAAGTGTAGTATTATTGGGGAACCAATTATTTCGTGCATCATCATCGTTTTTAAGATAATCTAAAACGCTTTGGGTTGAAGATGTCTGGACATATGTAATTGTAGCGCCGGACTTTTTTACCTCATTCAAATCATTTGCATTTGTATCCATTGCAACAAACTTAAGGTTATCAAGTTCTGAGCCCCTGCAACGCTCGGCAACTCTCTTCACAATGTCGGAACCGATACCGCCAACACCAACAAATAATGTTTCTTTTGTAGCATTAAACTGAACATTTTCTTTTTTTATCGACATAACATATTCCTCCCAGAATAATTATTTTATAGTTTTTGTTTTACAAGTAAGTGTTGATAAACCGCCTGACCTGGAAAGTTCAAATCGGGGGTTGCAACTAATTTCCTGATCAATTTGCTGAATTTCTTTTCCTGCTTCGGCTTTTTTCAAATCGGTAGCCTTAATCCATCTACCCTCATAATTTATATATTTAGTACCGGCAATTTTCACCTCATCGCAGGGTGAATCAATACCTATAATTGCAATATGCCTTTTCCTTGAACTTGTAAAGCGGTTATCGACCGCTCTTATATCAAAAGAAGCGGAACACTGTTCATCAAAATCAACGGCAGAAGATCCGACTATAGTTAATGACTTACCCTTTCTTCTATACTCCACATTAACAAAGTTTGAATCTAATTCACCGGAAGATATTGTTGTGAAATTCGCCGAATCTTTAATAATATTCTTGGGCAATACCTTTTGAAGCATATATAACAACCAAAGTGCAAAGAGCACTAAAAACGCCAATACCCAAATTAAAATTCTCCATATCTTACCATACTTCTGAATCTCAAAAGAAACTTTATCAGAATTTGATGTGTTTTCTTTGCCATATTCATCAATATATGTAGCCGATACATCAAGTTTGTATTTACCGGTATCCGGCTCGATATATTTGCCTGATTCATCCTGCGAAATATAGATATTGTATGCAGATTCACCAGAAATTACTTCGGTTCTGTATTTTAAGCCATCTGAAATTGAAACCGCAAGTTTTGTATTCGCCAACTGTTCATCTGTCATTGGTTGGCCGTCGATTGACATAGTAACCTTTATCGGTTTCCATTTCTCGTGATCACTTATTTTATACCATTTTCCGTCCTGAAGAACTTTGGCATCGATCTTGAAATCAAGACCGACCTCTTTAACTACAAGATTTTTCAACCACGCAAGATCGGGATCGTCTTTACTTGTGATTTTATATTTGCCGAGATATTCACCCTCAATATATATTTCGGTTTCAGAATCGGGCTCAAAAAGTATTTTGGAGCCATTGCCGTATTCTTTATAATCAGAATCTTTAGATGTCTTGACATATGTTTTTAACTTGACATCGTTGCCCATCAGTTCGTGGCTTGTTACATCCTCGTTCGTTGCACTATCAACGATCCTGCTGGTTACCGTATACTCACCCGCCACAAAATCATCAGCATTTTTTACTTCTTTACCGTCACTATTGATAAAAGAAACATCAATATCAACATCGGGTTCATAAAATATTTGAATGGCATCGGCACCGGAATACGACAGCGTATATGTACCTTTCGGACAAGCATCGAATGTGACAACTTGACCTGCCAACGAAGAATCAACCTTAGCATCGGGATAGTCCTTGGCTTTGACTTCACTGTATTTACGTTGCTTACTATCCATAGTGCACGCTATTTTTTTACCTTCAGAATTTTTAAGTGAAGTGATTTTCGCATTCGCACCTTGCGCAAATACAATAACATTTTTCATTGACAAGTCCAGATCTAGCGTTGCTCCGTTCAAGCGATTGCTCGGAAGCACAGAACGCTGGAATATGGAATTACAAATTTCTATAAGATCATCTTTAAGACTTGTATCCGATGATTTCTTTGTAAAGAAATTATTTGCCTCATCTGCAATAAGCGGTGTGGCACCTCCAAAACCCAAATACTGCACTTTAATATCTTTTGATGCCAAAGAAGATACACGTTGCTGCAGATTGATAGAAGCCATTTTGCCTCTGACCTCTTGGTTAAAAGCGCCATCGGTAAGCACTATCAACCATTTTTCATCAGCATTGGAATTCTGAAGATATTCATACGCTTCCGTAATAGGCGCAAACGGTGTATTAGAAGGATTTACGGTATACATATTAGATATTTTATCAATATCATCTCTGCTTTTCACTTCGATAGCAGCGTAACTTCCTCCCGAATCCGGTTGGGTGCCATCGGTAGTTACTTCCCACATAGGAAAGATATGCAACTTATCCTTGTCATAATTAAGCATAGCTGCAAATATTTCCATTGCATATTTTGCCCTACACCACGCTTGGCTTTGATACATTGAACCTGAATTGTCAAAAACCACCGCTATATCGTAGTT
>JAZOBW010000002.1:0-5832 GCA_045596185.1 Acutalibacteraceae bacterium
CCGTCATCATTGGCGTCAGCAGCTACCGGGTCAAAGCCGTCCTGGGTATTGTCCTGAATGTAGTTGACAACAGCCGTCACGTCGTTCACGTCAACCACGCCGTCACCATTGGCATCACCAAAGCGATAAATACCGGCGGCAGTTACAGAGACAGCAATGCTTAAAACAAGTATTATTGTAAAAACAATCGCTCTTTTCTTTTGCTTTTTCAATAAAACCACTTCCAAAAACAGAATATTTTTTATCGAATATATATAATATATTGTACACCTATTTACTATATGGTGTCAACAATATTTATTAGAAGAATTATATATACTTATTTTCAAGATTTGAATTTCTAAAAAAATTAAAAACCGCTTGAAATTTAATCTTTCAAGCGGCAAAATTATTCAAAAATTTTCCAATAATATCTTCGGTTTGAGGGAGGAAAGTCGGTGAGGATGCCATATTCGGGATCGAGGAATTTGCCTTTATAATACAGCGACCAATGCCAACATTTTGGGGTTTCTAGGCTGAGAATCGCTATTTGAGGGAGTTGCGCCTTTTCGGTCACTTCACAGCGTGTTTCATCAATAGTAATTTCAAGTTGACTTAGTACCCTTTTCATATCTTTCAGCGTTGTCTCTCTATCGGTAGCGCAAAGTTCGATTATTTTTTCAACACTTTCGCCCGACAGCATTGCCAGTACCGCCTGACCGCATTGAAGCGGTGTGGGCTCATAAATATGGCATGGATTTTCGCACAGCGGCATTTGCAGTTCCTCTCCTTTGTTTTTTGTATATTATATAAAATCCGCTGTGATTTGTCAAACCGACTATTTAACAAGTGTTCCGCCGTCTCCCTTAAGAAGTATATATATCTGCTCTTCTTCGAGTGTGGCAGTGTTTATATAAACCAATATTTCCTCGCCGTTTTCGGCCATACACAAAAACTCATAACATCGCACTTGACTACCTGTGGGAGTTGGAATAAGCACTATTGAGTTTTCCTCTACAGTAAGTGTGGTATTAAGTTTTTCCGCCGCCTGTTCAGCGGTGTAAGCAGGAACCTCAAACGCTCGTTCAATATGATTTGTAAGATACCCTGCTGATTCAAAAAGCACTATTTCACCATTATCAAGGGCTACACCCACCTTCATAAGGTCAGTATAACACAGAGTCTGACCGTCCAGGTAAGCAAAATTTATTACGCATACACCCTCATCGCTATAATAGTAGGTATCTATCATATTATCATAACCATGGTCGTACATAAACTTTTTGGCCCTAACCAACGCTTGTTCATAAGAAAAGCGAGTATCGCCCACAGTTCGGCTTTTTCGCATATAAACAACATAACCACCCAGTTTGCTGACCGACACTGTAGAGGTATCTGATGAAAATCTGTAACAAGCGATTCTGCCGTTTACATTTTCATCAAATGCAAGTTCATTTTCCGATTCTTCAAGAAACTTTTTCGCCGTGGCAAGTGCCACATTTCTATCAATCGATTGAGATTTTTTAATCATTTCCGGTTCTTTATTCAGTATGTGATCTGAATATGGACCGTCATATATCAATGTCGGATAATCGACCAAATTATCATCAAGTTCGCTCAAAGACTGAGAAAGGTCGCCCTCGTAATCGCTTTCTTCAAGGCGTGATTCGATTTCCTGCGACCAATATTCAATATTATTAAGTGTTAACTGTGCTTGTGTGATAACACCAACCACATCACTTGCAATATTACTAAGCTTTTCGAAATTGCCCTTTTCCTCTTCCGAAACTCCGTCTCCCGAAATTGCTTTTCTGGATACCGAAAGGGCAAAATTACCCACTTGGGAAAGGAAAAGATATAAATTATCCAATTTACCATTACTGCCAACAAGTTTAGAAAGAGCGCTTTTTGCAAGTTCAGCCTCACAAAAAAGTTCAGCAGCATACGAACTCATCTGCTGTGCAGAATTTGTATATGAGGATTTTTGAAGCAGCAGAGAAATATTGTTCAATCCCGCATCAAGTTCGCTTAAAGCGTAAGAATATTCGTTTTCTATCTGAAGTTTGAAATGCCGGTTTTGCTCACTTACCTTAATTAGCAAACCGGTTAAGACCAAAGATAATGCAAGGCAATAACTGACGATTCGTATAACCGTCCGTTTTTTCATAACACACACAACCTTTCTTGCCTATTTTTCCCTATATATGCTTTTTTATTATATAAAAAAAGCAGAGATTCAAAATGAATCTCTGCTTTGAAATTTAACTGAATATCAGTTGGTGATTGTGATTTCGGTATCCTTATCAAAGAGGTGAATCTTTGCGGTCTCAATAGCGATAGAAATCTTATCACCGGGACGAGCAGTTGAAGAGGGCGAAACACGAGCATTGATTGCCTGACCTTCACAATTCATATAAAGATAGGTTTCAGCACCCATAAGTTCGGTAACTTCAACATCTGCCTCAACAACACCATCGGGGTTAGCGGCAATGAGTTCGGGCTCGTTGTGAACATTTTCAGGACGGATACCCATAATGATTTCCTTATCAACATAAGCATCAAGGCAGTTGTCCTTATTCTTGCTCTCCGGAAGTTTAATCTTATATTTAACACCGGCACGGGTCTTGGTATCTTCAGAACCAAACTCTACGAAGTAATCGTTGCCTTCCTTGAGAAGTTTAGACTCGATAAAGTTCATCTGAGGAGAACCGATAAATCCGGCAACAAAGAGGTTGCAGGGATAGAGATAGAGGTTATTAGGAGTATCAACCTGCTGAATAAGACCGCTCTTCATAACAACGATACGGGTACCCATTGTCATAGCCTCGGTCTGGTCGTGGGTAACATAGATGAATGTAGTACCAAGTCTCTGATGGAGTTTAGAAATCTCGGTACGCATCTGTGCACGAAGTTTAGCATCAAGGTTGGAAAGAGGTTCGTCGAGCAAGAATACCTTAGGCTCACGAACAATCGCACGACCAAGTGCAACACGCTGACGCTGACCACCGGACAAAGCCTTAGGCTTACGCTCAAGAAGATGCTCGATATCGAGGATTCTTGCAGCCTCTTCAACACGACGCTTGATTTCATCCTTCGGAGTCTTGCGGAGTTTAAGACCGAATGCCATATTATCGAAAACAGACATATGGGGATAAAGAGCATAGTTCTGGAAAACCATTGCGATATCGCGGTCCTTAGGTGCTACATCGTTAACGAGTCGGTCACCAATGTAAACCTCACCGTCAGAAATTTCTTCAAGACCGGCAACCATTCTAAGGGTGGTGGACTTACCACAACCGGAAGGGCCAACGAGAATGATAAATTCCTTGTCCTTAATCTCAAGATTGAAATCCGAAACAGCAGTTACGCCGCCGGCATATCTTTTGTAAACATTGCGAAGTGACAAACTTGCCATAGTATACAACCTCCTGAAAGTTATTTTTTGTCCTTAATATTATAACAAAAACACATCGTAAATGCTATAATTAATTCCACCAATGTTATGATGGTTATTTTGGTTAAAATGTACATTCATTTCGTGATAATGCCAAAATCAGTTGCTCTTTCGTTAGTTGCACACATTCACCGGTGCCCAAATCGTCCGGCAGGACCAGTTGACCGATAGATACACGATGAAGTTGGTCAACCCCAAGCGCAACAGTTCCAAACATTCTTTTTATCTGATGATACCTTCCCTCAACAATGGTTATATCAGCGGTATTCTCCCCCGTTCTTTTGAGCTGTGCACTTTTGCATACAGTGCCGTCGGCAAGTACAACGCCGCGAAGAAAGGCAGTTTCCATATCCTGTGTGACCTCTCCGTCAAGGACCGCACGATAAAGTTTCGGAACCTTCTTTTTTGGAGATATACAGTTATGCGCGAATTCACCGTCATTGGTTATAATGAGAAGTCCAGTTGTATCCTTATCGAGACGCCCTACCGGAAATAGATTTTTTCTTTTCAGATGTTCCGGAACCAGATCCACAACTGTACTACGGGACCTATCATTAGAAGCAGAAAGAACACCTGCAGGTTTGTTTATCATAATATAAATATATTCTTCAGAGCAAACTGCTTGTCCATCGCAAAATACAGTATCATTTTCGATATCAATTCCCTGCGAAATATCTTTCACTACCACACCATTGACGGCAACTTTACCTGCCCGTATTTTAGTTCTGGCAACGCTTCGCGAAATGCAAAGTCTGCTTGAGATAAGTTTATCCAAGCGTTCCCTACCCATAATTTTCTCCTTTATTTTAACGGTTTTATCTGTCCATTTAGTTCATATGTAATAATATCTCCACCGATTATCCTTCCGTTGAAAACAAGCAGATCTATTCGTTCTTCGCTGTCGATAATTTTATATGTATATCTGATAACCTTACAGCCTTTATACGCAGTAAGATCAAAACCTGCTTCATTCTGAAGTTTATTATATTTAAGATACACATCCGAAAAAACGGTCGGAATAACAACTTCTTTTGTATCTTCGCAGGTTTCATCGACATTGTATCCCAAAGAAGAAATATATTCAATACGGTGGGCGTTTGTATCGCCGTATTTCGGTGTGCCGGCAACAGAACTAAATTGACCGGCAATTATTATAAATATCAAAAAACACAAAAACACAGCGGCCAGTCTGGCACGGGTAAATGTAAAATACAGTTTCACAACACATCACCACTAAATAATATGTTATGTGAAAAACATATATTACCCTTTATATATCAATGCAACGGCGTGTGCGGATATGCCCTCCTGTCTTCCAGTGAAGCCAAGTTCTTCTTCGGTAGTGGCCTTAACGTTCACATTCAAAGCATCGGTTCCTATACATTGAGCAATGTTTTTTTGCATCTGTTCAATGAAGGGGGCCAGTTTCGGGCGTTGCGCCACTACTGTGCAGTCAATGTTTGATACTTCATATCCACTTTCCTTAATAAGAACGGCGGTATGCTGCAAAAGCAATTTTGAATCAATACCCTTATACCTTTCATCGGTATCGGGAAAATGTTTTCCTATGTCGCCCAAGGCGGCCGCACCCAAAAGTGCGTCGCAAACGGCGTGAAGTAACACATCGGCATCGGAATGCCCTAAAAGCCCCATTTCATACGGTATATCAACTCCGCCGATAACAAGTTTTCTTTCTTTTACCAGACGGTGCACATCGTAACCGTGACCAATGCGAAACATATTCATTCCCCCTTCAGGATAGCCTCTGCAAGTTGAATATCGGCAGGGCGAGTTATCTTAATATTGGTAATACTTCCGCTTACAAGTTTAACCTTAAGGCCGGCTTCTTCCAGCACTGACGCATCATCGGTAAATACCGAAGGATCTTGCGCCTGACTTACCGCGTTTTTATAGAGAGCAACATCAACACCCTGAGGCGTTTGTGCCATATAAAGACGACTGCGATCCAGCGTGGCGACGACTGTCTTATCTTCATTTGCAAGTTTTACAGTATCATTGACCTCAAGGGCACAAAGTGCGCCATCGAACGAATCAAGCGATTTGGCACATTCACCGATCATCTCCTGCGTTACAAAGGGACGTGCTCCGTCGTGAATGAGAACCTTTTTATCGGTCTTATCGAGCCGAGAAATTCCACACATAACCGATGCATTACGATTAGCACCGCCCGAAACAATATCTGAGATTTTAGTTATCATATATTTGTTACACAAAAGTTGAATTTCCGTAATCAAATCCTCACGGGTAACAATAATTATCTTGGAAATATCGGGTGAATCCTGAAACTTTTTCAATGTCCTTACAATCACCGGAATTCCCATAAGGCTAAGAAGTTGTTTGTCGGTTCCCTGCATACGGCTGGAAAGTCCCGCCGCAAC
>JAZOBW010000003.1:0-4696 GCA_045596185.1 Acutalibacteraceae bacterium
TATGTATTATGATTAAATGGCAACGATTCAAATATCATCCTTGCCTTCCTCTTGGTAAAGATGGAAAGCGTGTAACGGGCTGTGCTGAACATATCGCTCTTTCAAGGCGTGCCGCAGGAGAAGGTATGGTGCTTCTTAAGAACGATGGTATTCTCCCCCTTTCCCGAAGAAGCCGTGTAGCACTTTTTGGCAAGGCAAGTGCCGACTATGTAAAGGGCGGCGGTGGCAGCGGTGATGTTACCGTTGAATATGTACGCAACCTTTGCGACGGCATGGAGGAAAAGCAGAATGAAAATAAAATTCTGGTTTTTGACAGACTTTGCAAATTCTACCGTGAAAATATAGCACAACAATACAAGGAATGGAAATGCCCCGGACAGACCGATGAGCCCGAACTTCCTGCAGATTTATTAGATAGTGCTCGTGCATTTGCAGACACTGCAATCATCAGCATCTGCCGTTATTCCACCGAAGGCTCCGACCGCAAGGAAAAGGACGACTTCTATCTCACCGATGCCGAAAATGCAATGGTCGAGGCAGTTAAATCGAAGTTTGATAACATAGTTGTTGTTCTTAATGTGGGCGGAATGGTTGATACCTCCTGGTTTATAAACGAGCCAAAAATCAAGGGTGTTTTACTTGGCTGGCAGGCAGGTATGGAGGGTGCTATGGCGCAGGCAGACATTCTCTGCGGTGATGTATGTCCCTCGGGCAGACTGAGTGATACCCTTGTTGCAAAATTCTCCGACTACCCTTCCTCAGAAGGCTTTAACGAGTCTGAAGACTATGTTGAATACACCGATGATATCTATGTTGGCTACAGATATTTTGAAACTGTAACCGATGCTATAGGCAAGGTTAACTACCCGTTCGGATTCGGTTTATCCTACACAACATTTGATATGGAAACGGTATCCGCCAAAGAAGAAAACGGAATCATCACAGTTAATGTTAAGGTTACCAATACCGGTAATATTTACGGCAAAGAGGTTGTTCAGGTTTATACCTCAGCACCGCAGGGCAGACTGGGCAAACCTGCAAAAGAACTTCGTGCATTTGCAAAGACCGACCTTCTTGCCCCCGGCGAGAGCCGTGTTCTTGCCATCGCTTTTAATGTAAGCGATATGACATCCTATGACGAAAAAAAGGCAGCCTATGTACTTGAAAAGGGCGATTACAGCGTACTTGTAGGCAAAAATGTTCGCGACTGTACGCAGGTGCTTACATACGATGTTGCCGAAGATACCGTTATATTACAACTTAAGAACCGCTGTGTTCCGCGCAAACTCTCCAAAAGAATGAAGAGCGACGGCAGTTATGAAACACTTGCCGTCAGCGAGTATGACGAGGTCTACGATACAAGCGATTGGCCCGAAAAGCCGAGATGGAAATTTGACCATATTCAGGGTGACCTTCGCCAAATTCAGACACCCGAGGGCAGAATTATGCTTGAATCGGTTGTTGACGGCAAGGCAAGCCTAGAAGAATTTATGGCACAGATGAGCGAACTTGATCTTATAGATCTTATCGGTGGTCGTCCGAATGACGGCGTTGCAAATACACTTGGTATTGGCGATCTTGATACCTTTGGTATTCCTGCTATTATGACCGCAGACGGACCCGCAGGACTTCGCATTAAACCTGAAATCGGTGTCAAAACCACCGCTTGGCCCTGTGCAACGCTTCTCGCCTGTTCCTGGAACACCGATATAGTTTATGAAGTAGGTAGAGCGGGTGCGTTGGAGGTTAAGGAAAATAACCTTGGTATGTGGCTTACCCCTGCACTCAATATACACCGTAGTTCACTTTGCGGCAGAAACTTCGAGTACTTCTCCGAAGACCCACTGATTTCAGGTAAGATGGCCGCTGCTATGGTGAACGGTATCCAATCACAGAATATTGCTGCTTGTGTCAAACACTTCTGCTGCAACAACAAGGAAGTAAACCGTAAATACAGCGACTCCCGTGTATCCGAACGCGCTCTGCGTGAAATTTACCTTAAAGGATTTGAGATTGCCGTTAAGGAATCACATCCGTGGGGACTTATGACCGCATACAATATTGTAAACGGCACCTATCCCTCCGAAAGCAACGACCTACTTAGCGGTATTCTTCGTGGTGAATGGGGCTACGAGGGTCTTATCACCACCGACTGGGACAACGGTGCAGAACAGTACCGCGAGGTGCTTGCAGGTAACAACCTGCGTATGCCTACAGGTAGCGGAAGACGTCTTCTTAAAGCGCTTGAACTTGGTCTAATTACCAGAGCCGACCTTGAAGAAAATGTAAAATACATACTGCAGTACATAATCCGTATGGCATATATTTAATTCTTATAAGTCAAAACACCCGATGCTTTCGCATCGGGTGTTTTGTTATCAGACTGTATGAAGTTTATCTGTTGTTTTCCTCATATCACCTTATCCTCATTGGTAATATATTCCTGCTCACCAACGATGGCAATTAACTCCTCGCGGGTCTGTGTTTCATCGGTTGTTGCATATCGAACGTGCAGAATATCGCCCTCGTGAATGTCGTGTGCACCGTGTTCATCCACCCGTGCGCCCTGTGTCGAATGTTTCACCGATAAAACAAAAAGATTTGCGGGCCAGAAGATATCCCTTATCTGCTTTCCTATCGCAAAACTACCCTTTTGAACGGTTACGAATGCCTCCAGTACCCTAGGCTTCTTATCGCCGCTCAACTCCTCTACCCTGTTTTCAAGAACCGAGTCATTTACCGATTTTACACCAAACATTTCGGTTATAACAAAAGCGATGGCGGTGGCGATTATAACATAAAGAAGATTTTCATAGCAAGAAAGCGCCTCTACCGAAAAGATGATTGCGGTAAGTGGCATCTTCATCATTCCTGCAATACACGCTGCTATCCCCAGCATAAGGATAACTGCATAATACTCGTTACTAAGCCCGAAAAGAAATATCATCCCTTTTGCAAGTATGCTTGAGAGCACCGCACCCAAAGCCAGTATCGGAACGAACATACCGCCTGTTATACCGTTTGTATTGGCGCTCAAAGTAAGTGTTGAGCGAACAATCAGTATCAGCAACAGCATAAGCAACCCGGTGCTGTTCTCCATAAGTCCCAAAATCAGTTCATGACCGGTGGAAATGAACGAGTATGAACACAGTCCCAAACCAAGCGTGAGCAGAAAAATAAAGAAGATTTTATACTTCGGCGGTATCTTTTTCATTTTTTCAGAGAAAAGATTGCTGATTATTTTGTAATATTTCAAAAACAGTACAGCAAAAGCACCAATGGTTACACCGATTATAAGCGGTACCCAAACATCTATGAGCGGAAGTGTTCTAAGCGACATATCCGGAAAAAGAGAATTATTTATATCGAATAATACCGACAGTATTTCGGTAGTTATATACGAAAACATTACCGAAGTTGATGAAACAATGATTATCATAGGTGATATACGCTGATGCGCCTCTTCAACGGCAAACATTATACCCGATATAGGCGCTCCGGTTGCAACAGAAAATCCCGCACAAGCGCCACCTGTCATAGAATACCTATCCCACGCTCTATGCTTTTTAGCAAAGGAATAAACGGTTCCTCTGCCGATGGCGGTTCCCATCTGAACAGATGGACCTTCGTTGCCGAGCGGCACACCGAACAAAAACGATGTAAGAGACAGAAAAAAAGTTCCGATAAGATTGGAAAACCATTTCAGCGATATCAGACCTCGCAGTATTCCGATGGAGGTGGGTATTCCGCCACCACGCAGATTGGGACGCTTTTTATAACAGAAATCAAAAAGCAACGCCACCAAGAAAAGAACTGCCACCACAGCAGGAACAAGATACAAATGCCCACTAAGATACCCATATCCTATTTCAGAAAAATGTATAATATGTTTAGCCAAAATCTTATATACCGTAACAACAAGCGCCGTGATCACGCCGGTCACCGAACCGAAAACAAATGCCGGTATTATAAGATTTACCAAATAACTTTTATATCTGCTTTTCATTTGCTCATCACCTTGGGATATTATAACATACCTATGGTTTGTACGCAAGGGGTTTACTCCAGCCCGTTGTTGCTCACAAATAACTTGTATATCAGTAGATGAATCACAAGCATTTTGTAGTCAAAACATTAAGGGACATACCATTACCATAGAGCATATCATATAGTATACAACTTTCGGAGGTGAAAAAAGTGAGTAATCGAAATTTCAATAACAATAATAACTGTCGCGAAAATGATGGTAGAAATAACCGTCAAAGAGACTGCGACTGTAATAGACGCACTTGCGACTGCTGCGATTCAAATGATAATGATTCTTGCGATAACCGTTGTCCTATATGTCCTCCCGGTCCTAAAGGACCGCAAGGACCTACTGGTCCGAGAGGGCCTCAAGGTCCTGCTGGTGAAGTTGGTCCCATCGGTCCTCAAGGCCCTGCCGGTGAAGTTGGTCCCATCGGTCCCCAAGGCCCTGCTGGTGAAGTTGGCCCCATCGGCCCTCAAGGTCCTGCCGGCGGCGTGTTGAACTATGCAGATTTTTATGCCCTTATGCCGCCCGATAATGCAGCAACCGTGGCACCGGGAACGGATGTAAGTTTTCCTCAAGACGGACCGAACAGCGGTTCTGGTATTACCAGAACCGGACCCGATTCATTCAATTTAGCGCAAATCGGGACCTATCAGATACTATTTG
>JAZOBW010000004.1:0-1958 GCA_045596185.1 Acutalibacteraceae bacterium
AGGTCTTGAGGTTATCTGCCGCCATAAAGCAGTTGGTAGTTTTATTCGCAGATACGGCGAGTATATTGAAGAGGGTGCTGACCTTCCTGCATATGTTGAGACAACCTTCAAAAACGACGAAAAGGCTGATCCACTGGTAACCAAAGACGGTCTTGTTGTTCTCGGCGTTATGACCGAAAAACAGTATGATGATATTAAAACCATGACCCAGCAGATCACACAGATCGTTGCCGACGACCTAAAAGAAAAGGGAATGGTTCTCTATGATATTAAATTCGAGTTTGGTTACGACAAGGACGGAAATGTAATGCTCATCGATGAGATTGCTTCCGGTAATATGCGTGTTTATAAGGACGGCGAATATGTTGATCCTATGACACTTTCCGAACTATTTTTTGCTTAATTTTCTTAGAACAGGAGATTTTTTATGGGAGGCTTTTTCGGAGTTGTAGCCGGCGTTGATGCGGTTTCCGATGTGTTTTTCGGTACCGACTATCATTCACATCTCGGCACACACCGTGCGGGCATAGCCGCTTTTGATAAAGAAATCGGTCTGCAACGCGTTATTCATAATATTGAAAATTCGCCTTTCAGAACTAAGTTTGAACACATTAGTTCTGAAATGCGCGGTAATTCTGCATTAGGTTGCATCAGCGACTTTGAGCCACAACCTCTTCTTATTCGTTCTAATATCGGTGCCTATGCCATCTGTTTTACTGGTGTAATCAATAATTCTGATGAACTGATTCAAAGTGTTTTGTCTCACGGCTGTAAAAACGCTTATTTCGACGCCATGACCGGTGGTGGAGTTAACTCTACTGAACTTATTGCGTCCTTAATAAATCAAAAAGATAATTTCAAGGACGGTATTCAGTACGCTCAGAGTAAAATCGACGGTACCGTTTCTATTCTTATTCTAACCGATAAGGGTACACTGATCGCTGCCCGTGACCGTTTAGGAAGGCTTCCTATCGTAATCGGACGAAGTGAAAACGGCGATTATGCAGTTTCTTTCGAGGCTTTTGCCTTTGAAAAACTGGATTATGTTAAGGTAAAAGAACTTGGCCCCGGTGAAATTGTTGAGGTATCTTTAGATGGTATCGAGCAGCTGGCGAAACCCGGTGACAAAATGCGTATATGCTCATTTTTGTGGAGTTATTACGGTTTTCCGACTTCTTGTTACGAAGACATCACGGTTGAAATGATGCGTTACCGCAACGGTCAGATTCTTGCCGAAAACGAAAAGTGTGACCTTTCCGATATAGATTATATTGGCGGTGTTCCGGATTCGGGTACTGCACATGCCATCGGTTATGCAAACCAAAGTGCAAGACCTTTTGCAAGAGCCTTTATAAAATATACTCCTACCTGGGCACGCAGTTTTACATCTGCAAAACAGAATATCCGAAAAAAAATAGCACATATGAAACTGATTCCTGTCGTTGACCTGATAAAGGATAAATCCTTACTTTTTATCGACGATTCTGTTGTTCGCGGAACACAGTTCAAGGAAACAGTTGATTTTCTTTACAGCAACGGGGCAAGGGCAGTTCATATGCGTTCTGCCTGTCCTCCGATTATGTACGGCTGTAAATACCTCAATTTTTCAAGAGCAACCAGCGATATGGAGTTAATAACCCGTCGTGTGATTATGAGTCTCGAGGGCGAAGAAGGATTTAATCATATCGATGAATATAGCGATGCTTCTACAGAGCGCGGCCAAAAAATGCGTGAAGAAATTTGCAAGGAATTGCATGTTGCCTCTATTGAATTTCAATCGCTTGAAGGTATCATTAAAGCGATAGGACTTGAAAAGGATCAGTTATGTACCTATTGCTGGAACGGAAAGGAATAATTGTATGAATAATATATCTAAATCTGATGCTTATGCTGCAGCTGGTGTTGATATAACCGCCGGATATAAAGCGGTTGAACTGATGAAACAACACATTGCAAAG
>JAZOBW010000005.1:0-12168 GCA_045596185.1 Acutalibacteraceae bacterium
CGGCGGTGGTCCTGCGGGACACACCGCTGCGCTCTATGGTTTGAGAGCCAATAAGAGCGTATTGATTATAGAAAAGGCAACCTTTGGCGGACAGATAACATTTTCACCAAAGGTTGAAAATATCCCCGGTTTTGTAAGTCTAACCGGCAACGAGTTCGCCGAAAAAATGGTAGATCAGGTTATCGAGCAGGGCGGTGAGTTTGAAGCCGCCGAGGTTCTTTCGGTAACCGACGGCGAAACAAAGACGGTTGTAACCGATTCGGGTGAATTTACCGGCAAAACCGTTATTATTGCAACCGGTGCCAAACACAGAATGTTGGGTGTTGAGGGCGAAGCCGAACTGGTTGGCGAAGGTATATCCTTCTGCGCCGTATGCGACGGTGCCTTCTTTGCAAACAAAACGGTCGGCGTTGTGGGCGGCGGTAATTCCGCCCTGCAGGAGGCTATACTGCTTTCTGATACCGCAAGTAAGGTTTATGTACTGCAAAACCTTGACCGCCTTACGGGTGAAGATAAACTTGCTAAACAACTTGAAAGCAAAGATAATGTAGAAATTATTACGGGCGTTACAGTAGATGGTTTTATAACCGATAACGGCAGTCTTAAAGGTGTGACCGTAAAGAGTACCGCAGACGGCAGTCTTACCGATATAGCACTTGACGGACTGTTTGTGGCTATCGGTCTTATCCCTCAGAACGAGCCCTTTGCAAACGTTATGGAACTAAATGCTTACGGCTATGCCGATTCAGACGAAAGTTGTGTAACAAAGACCGCAGGTATATTTACCGCAGGTGACTGCCGCAGTAAAAAAGTACGACAGGTTGCAACCGCCGCTGCCGATGGCGCCGTAGCAGCCCTTGCAGCATGTAATTACATTGACTCTTTAGAATAAATTTATACCGCCGAAGTACAATTCGGCGGTTCTTTTTATCTTTTTTTCAAAAATCGTAAATGAGCAAATAAGAGAAAACAGGAGAAAAACAAAGAAAACAAGAGATATGCACCTTGAAAATTGAAATTTTGAAATTTTGGTGTTGACAATATCTTTCGGGTGTGGTATCATATTCAGGCTGATAAAAAACAACTTATATTTGGAGGTTTTGAATGATGTCTACATTTATGGCAAAGCCTGCTGATATTCAGCGCAAGTGGTATATCATCGATGCCGCCGGCAAACCGCTCGGCCGCACCGCTGTTAAGGTTGCCGACCTGCTTCGCGGCAAGGGCAAACCTGAATTTACCCCCCATGTTGACTGCGGCGATCATGTCGTTGTTATCAACGCTGAACAGGCTATTCTCACAGGTAAAAAACTCGACAACAAGTTCTATCGCCGTCACACCGGATATATCGGTGGTCTTAAAGAGGTTAAGTACAGCACCCTTATGAAGACCCGTCCCGAACTTGCAATGGAACTTGCAGTTAAGGGTATGATACCCGACACCACAATCGGTCGCAAGGCACTTACCAGACTTCATGTTTATAAGGACGAGAAGTTTGCTCAGGTTGCTCAAAAGCCCGAAAAGATTGACTATTAAGAAGGGAGACAGAAAAAATGTTTGAAGGAAAGCCTTATTTCTACGGCACCGGCAGAAGAAAGAGTTCTGTCGCCCGTGTACGCCTTTACAACGGCACCGGTAAGATCACCATCAATGACCGCGATATCGACGATTACTTTGGCCTTGAGACCCTTAAGGTTATCGTTCGTCAGCCGTTGAACCTCACTGAAAATATGGATAAGTTCGATGTTGTTTGCCGCGTTGCAGGCGGCGGCGTTACCGGTCAGGCAGGTGCTATCCGCCACGGTATCTCCCGTGCTCTGCTTCAGGTTAGCGATGAACTTCGTCCCGCACTTAAGAAAGCCGGTTTCCTTACTCGCGACCCGAGAATGAAGGAAAGAAAGAAGTACGGTCTCAAGGGCGCACGTCGCGCACCCCAGTTCTCCAAGAGATAATTACTTCTTTACAGAGAATACAACAACCCCCGAAACCAAGATGGTTTCGGGGGTTCATTTTTAATATTACTTATTGCGTTTCAGAGCGAATACCATAATTATAATTCCTGTAACCAACAGAACAAGCAGTGCTGTAAGGGCTATCAGAAGTTTTGTATCGGGTGTTTTTTTGTTGTTATCCGATTGAACGTTCTGTTTATCGGCATCCTCGTTCTTATCCGACGCATCACCGCTTTGAGTGGCAACCTGTGATTCATCCGATACGGTATTATCCTCATTCGAAGTATCTATGGAATCAAGCACCGGCCACTGCTGCGGTTTTACCTGTGTACCCTCGGTATTTTCAAAGTTATTATCCTGCGGAACATCTGCCTTGAAGGAAACCTCGTCGGTAGTTTTGGCACATCGTGTACAGTGGCGCGACATCTTTCCGTCCTCACTTAAGGTGGCTGCCTTATCGACAGTCCAGTTCTTTTCAAAACTGTGACCTAAAGCATCTGCCGTTTTAATATCATTTTTACCACAACGCTTACAACTGCGCTGACTTACACCCTCTGCCTCGCAAAGAGGTTTGGATATAACCTTCCAATCACCGTATTTATGTCCTGAATTATCGCAGGTTTCGCCAACGGTGACACCGCCGTTTACGATGGTGGGGGTTATTACTTCCTTATTCCAATTGGCAAAACAGCCTTCCATAGACTCCCCATACTCTTCGGGACGGATATTCATAATAGTAAGCGGTGTGCGACCTGCAGATGCATCTTTATTTACAGTAAACTTCATAACTATGATATTACCTTCAAAAGTTCGGTCCTGATTTTCGCAGTTAACAAAACTTACATATCCCCTATCGGGGTGGTCAACAACAGTGTAGTCGTTAAAAATACCTATATTAAACCCATCGTATGTAAGAACCTTTGTATCGTAACCAAGAGTAAATGTCATCGCCATAACACCGGTATTTTCGGAAATATCAATAGCAACGGCAATTTCATCCCCCGGCACGGCGGTAAGTTCCGATACGGTTATCTTAAGGCTTCCTGCCGCCGCAGTAAATGCGCAGGAAACTGCCATTACCACAATGCACATAAACAGTGCGACCGACTTTAATATTTTCATCTTAACACTTCCCTTTCTGCAAATTTAATATAACATTATATGCATAAAAAGTCAATTACCATTATACGCCAAGGACGCTTTATACGGCAATTTAACAATACTTTTGAATAAATTTACCCGATAAAAAAATTTGTGTTTGTGAAAGTTGCCTATAACATTTTTTTAGAAAAAATGCTATAATTATTATAATAAGTTATAGGGGGTTTTATTTTGTTTTCTGTGGGAGATACCGTTGTATACGGAACTCAAGGTGTTTGCCGCATCATCGAAACCGTTGAAAAAGAGATATGCAAAAGGATTATGCGCTACTATGTGCTGAAACCTGTATACAATGAAAATAACACCATCTTCGTGCCTATGGACAACAAAGAACTGGTTGGTAAAATGTGCGCCGTTTTATCCGAAAAAGAGATAAACGAACTTATCCGTGCAATTCCCGATGAGGAAACTATGTGGATAGACGATGATACTCTGCGCCGCGAAAAATACCGCGATATAATCTCCTCTACAGACCGCCGTGCGATAGTGCGTGTTATAAAAACACTCCACACCGAGCAACAGCGCCGCAAAGAACTTGGTAAAAAATTGCCGCAGGGCGATGAGATTCTGCTCCACCGCGCAGAAACACTTCTACACAGCGAACTGGCGCTTGTGCTTAACATTCTGCCCGAACAGGTTGTCCCCTTTCTTACAAATCAGATAGAAATTGAGAAAAAATAATCTTTTGCCGATTTCCATTTTAGGAAATCGGCTTTTTTATTGATTTTTATAAAAAATTCTGTTACATTATTATGTATAGAAATAATAAAGGGGAACCGATATGCTGAAACGGTTTATAAGTTACTACAAGCCGCACAAATTGCTCTTTGCGCTGGATATGTTGGCATCGCTTTGTATTTCGCTTACAGGTATGCTTTATCCCATTATGACGCGGGCGATGCTAAACGATCTTATACCGAACAAAAACTACCGTATGATAGTTGTGATAGGTATTGCGCTTCTGTTGGTATATGTTATCAGAATGTTACTGCAATTCTTTGTGCAGTATTGGGGGCATATAATAGGTGTACGGATGCAAGCACAAATGCGCAGTGATATGTTCCGAAAGTTGGAATCGCTGCCGTATACATACTACGACAACAACGAAACCGGAAAGATAATGTCGCGTATGACCAACGACCTTATGGATATTTCAGAACTTGCCCACCACGGCCCCGAAAACATCTTTATCTGCACCATAATGATAATCGGTTCATTTATATATCTTTGCACAATCGACTGGATACTTACACTTATTGTGTTCACCTGTGTGCCTTTTCTTGTGATAGTTTCGGTGGTTCTGCGCAAAAAGATGCGCGATGCCTTTATGGAAAGCCGAAAAAGTATTGCGGTTATAAATGCTGCGCTTGAAAGCAGCATTTCCGGTATTCGTGTTACAAAGGCATTCACCAATACCGCCGCCGAAACCGAAAAGTTTGAAAAAGGAAACACCCTTTTTGTAAATGCCCGTCGCAAAGCATATAAAGTGATGGCAAGGTTTCATTCATCGACATCCTTTATAACCGACATTTTCAATGTAATCGTTCTTATAGCAGGCGGTCTGTTCTTGTACGGCGGAAGAATAAATTTCGGTGATTATTCCACCTTTATCGTTTCAATCAATCTGTTTATCTCCCCCGTTATGATACTTATAGGGTTTATAGAGCAATTCCAGAACGGCGTTACGGGATTTGAAAGATTCCTTGAAATAATGGACGAGCAACCCGAAACCGACCGTGAGGATGCAATACACCTTGAAAAAGCGAATGGCGACATTGTGTTCAAGAATGTAACCTTCGCTTACAACGACTCCAAAGAGATAATCCACGGTCTTTCGATGGATATAAAGCAGGGACAAAAACTCGCTATGGTGGGTCCTTCGGGCGGAGGCAAGACCACACTGTGCCACCTTATCCCACGCTTTTATGAATATATCGGCGGAAGAATCACTATTGACGGCATCGATATTAAGAATATCAGTCTTGAATCGTTGAGAAAAAACATCGGCATAGTTCAGCAGGATGTTTTCCTTTTTGATGGTACCATAGGCGAAAATATTATGTACGGCCGTCCCGATGCTACATACGAGGAGATGGTGAATGCCGCAAAACGCGCCAATATAGACAAGTTTGTAAGCACCCTACCTGATGGTTATGATACCAACATCGGCGAACGGGGCGTTAAACTTTCGGGAGGTCAGAAGCAGCGCCTTTCTATTGCCAGAGTGTTTCTTAAAGACCCTGCAATACTTATACTTGATGAGGCAACCAGTGCGCTTGACAACACAACCGAAATACTTATTCAACAAGCGCTTGATGAACTGTGCAATGGACGCACCACCATTGTGGTAGCACACCGCCTTTCCACCGTTAAAAACGCCGACCGAATAGTCGTTGTAAGCAACGGAAATATCATCGAGGACGGTACCCACAATCAACTTCTTGCCCTTGGTGGCACCTATGCGGAACTTTACAGTCTGCAGTTCAGAGAGGAAGAATAATAAAATGCTGTGATACCACAGGATACATATTTTTCTATTGCTAAAAACTATTTGGTATTGTATTTATCAAAAAAAGATGATACAATTATATTCGATATATAAACATCTGGGGGAACATATATGTTAAGCGAACAAAAAATACAACAGATTACAGAACTGACAGAAGGCTGGCGCCGTGTATCCGGAAATGCCGGTCAAGGTTTCTTTGATTACAATCATTTCAAAAATCTGTGTTCAAAAACCTTCCGGCTTCTTTTCGAATGTCGAAATATGAAACCCATTCCCAATGAATTCGAGGAACTTCTTTTCACTATAAACTATGTAGCTTATCAATCCCGTGACGGCATTTCTAAAGAATACGATGCCGCAAAACTGATCGCGGCACAGTTTGTTATTCAATTCAGCGGTATATGGCTTACTCCCGATACCGGCCTTCCCAGAAAGATCTTCGTTGCAAAAGACAAGCACAGCCGCCGCCACAATATAGATATCAACTCATTTGATATGTCTGCTATGATATTATAAAAAAATGCTTCACCGGATTTTTCGGTGAAGCATTTTAACTCATCAATTCAAGCCCTGATGCTCAATAATACGCTTAACAACACGGGAATTTGATTTCATACGGATAAAGTTGATAAGAAAGAACACAAGAGCAACTTCACCGAAGAAGATAGTGAATATCAACATTCCCACATCGCCGCAACGCCTATGTGTGGGGCGAAAATCAGCATACGTGCTGTTAAGATAATAGGGTATTTTTTTGCTGCCTGCTTTTCTATGATTCCAATAATAAGAAACGCAGCGTAAATAACAATATATATAAACATCATTCCCGACAAAAAGCCACCGCCAACATCTGCAGAAGCAACTCCTGCAAGGAAAAGCAAAGAGAAAATGGATATAAAGAATATTCCGAGTATCATAAACACGGTTCCGCAGATGTTCCACGCCTTCTGCTCCCAACGCATAAGACGATGGGTAACATCGAGAAACTCCTGCTCCTCTGCTATTTCGGCGTTTGAAACAACGGATGCTGCTTCATAAACGGGTTGGGGTTCGGGCTGTGCAGCGGCCATCGGGGCACCGCAAAACTCGCAGAAAGATGCACTGTCGCTTACCGCTTTGCCACAATTAGAACAAAATCTCATATATATGTACCTCCATAAATTTTATATTATTATTTTAGCACACTGCCGAAAAAAATTCAATATTTTAATTGTAGCACTTGCAAAAGTACATTATCTGTGCTATAATTCTTACACCAAATTTCCATTTAAGGAGTATCTTTATGAAAAAATTACTTGCACTTTTAATGATTTTAGTTATGCTTTTCTCCTTTGCAGGTTGTGGCGAAGAGAAGGATGTACGCGGCGAACAGACCGACAACACCAAAAGTGATGTTGTTTCCGAAGACGAAACCGATTCACAGGATGAAGAAACCGAATCCGAAGCAGAGTTTTCTATGGGATCTGTTGCAGGTCTTAAATACGAAAACAAATTTATCGGTATCGGTTGCAATCTTCCCGAAGGTTGGTCTTTCTACACCGATGAGCAGATAAAAGAACTTAACAATGTTGCCATTGATATGGCCGGTGAAGAATATGAAGAAATGATAAAGGACGCATCTATTGTATACGATATGTATGCCGAAAGTTCCAACCAGATGGACAATATAAACGTTAACCTTGAAAAGGGCACCGCTTTGCAGTTTGCTGCCTTCGATGTTGTAGAAAATTACAAAGCAATCGCATCTACAGTAATATCCTCCTATGAAAATATGGGATATACCAACTGTGAATACGAAATATCCGAGGTTACTATCGACGGCAAGAAGTTTGACTGTATGAATTTCACTGCCGAGATCAGCGGTCTTACAATGAACCAGACGATGATATCGATAAAGTGCAGCAATAATTATGTTGCAAATATCGCTGTAACTTCTGCCGAAAACAACGTTGCAGATATACTCAACGCATTCTATCTTCTGTAATGAAATACATTTCAGCGGCACCTTCAAAGGGTGCCGCTTTTTTATATGGCGATTGATAAACAAGGGATCATCTGCTATAATTAACAAAAAAAGTATCTGGGTGTAGAAAATGAGAAATATAAAGAATAATTTTTGCCGACTTGAAACGCCGTTCGAAAAAGGCGGTAATATCAATTGGGAAAATTTACACCCCACACCACAGTTCAAGAGAGACGAATATATTTCGCTGTGCGGCGAGTGGCAACTGGCGGTTAAAAAGGGTGATGACAAAACACTTCTTGGTAATATAACGGTTCCTTTTGCCCCAGAATCGACGATTTCAGGAATCTGCCGTCAACTAAAAAAAGGTGAACAGTATGTATACACGCGTACTTTTACACTGCCGGATTTTTTCTGCGGCAAACGCGCTATTCTTCACTTCGGCGCTGTTGACCAGATAGCGCAGGTATATATAAACGGTATTTTCGCCCACGAAAATATAGGCGGATATCTGCCGTTTGAGGTTGACATAACACCGTTTTTGAAAACAGAAAATACTCTTACCGTGATTGTTACAGACGATTTGGACACCGACCTGCCCTACGGCAAACAGTGCCGCAAACGCGGGGGTATGTGGTATACGCCGATTAGCGGTATCTGGCAACCGGTATGGTTAGAGGCGGTATGCCAAAATTCCGTTAAATCAATATCCATAACGCCCACGCTTTCACAAATAACAATAGATGTATCGGGCGGCGAAGACCAAAAGGTTATACTTTTTGAGGGAAAACGCTACACCTTCAGCGACAAATCATTCACGCTGAAAATAGAGAATCCCATCAACTGGACACCCGAAACGCCCCATCTTTACTACTTCACCCTACTGTGCGGAGAGGACAAGGTGGACTCCTATTTCGCCCTACGCACGGTATCGATTGAAAATAAAAACGGTATTCCCTATATATGCCTTAACGGAAAACCCCGGTTCTTCCACGGGCTTTTGGATCAGGGTTATTTTTCCGACGGCATATACACCCCTGCCACACCCAAAGGATATATATACGATATCCAAACAATGAAGGAACTTGGCTTTAATATGCTCAGAAAGCACATCAAGATAGAACCCGAATTGTTTTACTACTACTGCGACAAATACGGAATGATAGTATTTCAGGATATGGTGAACAGCGGAAAATACAGTTTCCTGCTTGATACCGCCCTTCCTACCATCGGCATCAAACGCGGTCTTTCGCGAAGGGCATCAAAATACCGTGCCCACATTTTCAAGCACAGTTGTTACGCTACCCTTAACACCCTTTACAACCACCCGTGTGTAATCGGTTACACCATTTTCAATGAGGGTTGGGGCCAGTTCGATGCCAAACGGCTGTATTTTCTTATGAAGAGTTTTGACAACACCCGAATCTACGACACCGCATCGGGTTGGTTCAAAACAAAACACACCGATGTTATAAGCGAACACGTATATTTCAAAAAAGTGCGTCTGAAACACAGCGGCAAAAAGCCGCTCACGCTATCGGAATTCGGCGGATATTCCTGTAAGATAGCGGGGCACAGTTTCAACACCAATCAAAATTACGGATACAAATATTTTGAAAATTCAGAGGATTTTTCAGATGCGCTTGTTTCGCTTTACCGCGATGAAATAATCCCCGAAATTGAAAAGGGACTTTGTGCCACTGTACTTACTCAGGTAAGTGATGTGGAGGACGAAACCAACGGTCTTGTAACATACGACCGCAGAATTATCAAGGTGAAACCCGAAGACATAAAGGCGGTATCGGACCAAATTTACCGTGCATTTGATGAGAGACTAAAAAAATATGACTAACCGAACGGTTAGTCATATTTTTTAATTTATTTATTTTCTATGAAGTCTTCTTCCTCGGTAAGGAGCAGTTGTTCCTTGACCGCTTCGCAAAGGGGCTGAAGTTCTGCGGCACCACCTGTAAAGCCATAAATCTTTCTGTGTATTGTGCTGTTATTCTTTATACTGTTATAAATCATAGTTTTCTGAGGAATATCCGCGGTACTCTTCTGCAGAATTTCAAAGCAACGATCAATAGCATCGCAGTTATCGTGGATAAGATGTTCGCCCAAAACTTCAATCACTATTTCTTCGCTTACAGCAGCGTTAAGTGTTACAGATACAGTGTTGGTAGCGGTATCAAGAACCGGCTCTACATCGAACGCCTTTCCACCAACGGTAGCCTTCACCGTTACTGCACGGTTAAATCCGCGAAGATTTACAGTCCACTGCCTGTTTTCAGGAATGAGTGAAAGGTCGCCCTGCGCAGGTGCAATGGTAAACACTGCGGTATCGCCCCATTTAAGGGACATTTCTGTGGTGGCAAACTCGCCCTTTTCAAAGCGATCATACTCACCGCTGTCCTCGTAGAGGGTAAAGCAGTTATCGGCACCGGGGAACACCGTTACATTCATTCTGTCGCTATTAGAAAGGCGGTTGTCGTCATACTCGGCAGTAGGAACGATAGCACCGGCCTTTGCAAATACAGGATATGCATCAATACCGCGGTGTACCTGAAGTTTTCTTCCCTTAAGTCCCGAATAATGGGCACCGTTGAAGAAATCAAACCATTCGCCACGGGGCAACCATGCGGTGGTGTAACCAAGATGACTGCACTTATCGGTAGGCTGTGTTATTGCGGCAACCATAAGTTCACTTCCAAACCAGAACTGATTGGAAACCTCGTAAGCGGCAGAACACTTGGGGTGACTGTAGTACATAGGCTGAACCAGCGGCAGAAGTTCGTTATGTGTGCGGTAGTTCATAGTGTAGATATAGGGGAAGAGCGAATGGCGCATACGCAGCCAATTTTTCATTATCGGTTCAACCGTAGCGCCGTAGCACCAAGGCTCTTTGCGCTGGAAATCGCTATCCGAACTATGCAGACGGTTTATCGGAGAGAATACGCCTAGTTGTATCCAACGGGTAGCAAGTTCATCATCGTGATAACCACGCTGATGGCCACCAATATCGTGGCTCCACCACGAATAACCGATATTAGATGCGGTTGCGGTGAAGTAGGGCTGGAAATCGAGCGACTCCCAAGTGCAGAAGTTATCACCCGAAAAACCAACAGGATAGCGCTGACTTCCCGGTCCGCTGTAGCGCGAGAAGAACATCGGGCGTTTTCCATTTCGGGAGATATCAAGTATGTGCAGATGATTAAGCATCCACAACGGATCGAGAATCTCACGCTCGTCTACACGGTTACCATCAGTATTGGGTTCGTGTATCCACCAATAGTTGCTTCCCTGCTGCCAGTCCATCCACCAGAAATTTACGCCATCCTCCTCATAGGGGTGATGAAGTATATCAAAGTAATTCGCCATGAAGTCGGGCGAAAGAATATCGAAACGAACGCGCTCACCCGTTGCAGGATCGATACCGCAAGCCCTTGCCATTTCTTCATACATATCTTCGTGGCGGCGTACACCGTCGGCAGGATGAAGATTGAGGGATGTCTTCAGATTGTTATCCTTCAAATATTTGAGGAATGCCTTATAGTCAGGGAAAAAGTCTTTATTCCAGCTATACCCTGTCCATCCGCCCGGAGAGGCTGGGTCTTGCTGTTCTTTCGGAATATCAACAATATGCCAGTCCATATCGATAACGCCCACCGAGAAGGGAACATTTTCCGCCTTAAAGCGCTCGATAAGATCTATGTACTCCTGCTGAGTATATTTATGGTAACGGCTCCACCAGTTACCCAGTGCATAAGCAGGCAGCATAGGCGGAACGCCGGTAAGTTTATAAAGCGCCTTAACAGCATCGATATAGTTAAATCCGTAACCGAAGAAATAGCAGTCCACGCTTTCGCTGCCGCGAACCTCTACCCAACCGTCCTCGCCCAAAACGAGTGTTTTGCTGTCATCGATAACAGAAAAGCCATTTCTGGAACATACACCCCTGAGAAGCGGCAGCACACCGTTTACACGGTCAAGGGTTGCAACCGTACCGCCAAGGTCTTCGAAATCCTCACCGAAGCACCAACTTGATGCAGGTTCATTCTTAAGTTTTATTTTAAGTGTATCTGTGCCAAAAGGCTGTCCCTCTTTATATGTAAGAATAAGTTCAGCGGTTTCAAGTGTAAGTACACCCTCGCTTACATTAGCAGTAAAATCACATTTTGGGAAATCACGGTAGAACACCGACTGACTTGCCCTATCCTCGAACACGCCACATTCATCAAATTCAAGGCGCAAAAGTCTATCGGTAAGAACTGTAAAACGGTAGTTTTTACCGCTTACGATATTTTCGGCTAGCGCCTTTGGGCGTACCGGCCATGAAAAACGATTGCTCATTCAATCAAATCCTTTCGGGATATAATCTACAACTGCATTGTAACATTTTATATCCCGAAAGTAAAGCACTTTTTAGAACATTTTAGCATATAAACTTTTAACATTTCTGTAGCCCATATACACACCAGTCTGCTATTCTTCAAATGATTAAAATCATCAAAAAAACACGCTTTTTAAGGCGTGTTTTTTGATTTAATCAGCAAGAAAATACATTATCAACATCAGAGTATTCA
>JAZOBW010000006.1:0-5570 GCA_045596185.1 Acutalibacteraceae bacterium
ACAACCCGAAGCGATTTTTGGTCTTCTTGAACTGTGTGATATGCTGCTTGTTATGTCGGTAGAACCGGGATTTGGCGGTCAGAAATTTATGCCCGGAGCGCGTGACAAACTTTCTAAACTTCGCGACGAATGTAACAAACGGGGTCTTGATATAGATCTTGAAGTTGACGGCGGTATAAATGCCGAAACTGCACCGCAAGCCGTAAAAGCGGGAGCCACAGTTCTTGTTGCAGGTAACTACATTTTTTCAGCCGCTGATATGACATCCCGTGTTGAACAAATAAAGGCGCTTTGATATTCAAAACGCCCTTGCAATTTTTTCCAATGCATTGTTATCGCATATCGGTATTGCATATTCAGATATTTTTGACAATATTTCCAATTGTGATACCACACATAAGCAGTATTCTTTAATATGAAGCAGTTGCTTTGATATGTTTACTGTGCTGTGTAGTATAAGGTAGTATCCGTCGTTATCGAACAGTAATTCACTTCTTACGGATTTTGGTATCGTCTGTGCTAATTCTCTGCAGCCGTAAATCATACTTTCGCTGTCCGTAAATGTTATTATGTAACTTTTGATGCAACCGGTCAATTTATATTTTTTTCTCGTGTTATGAGACAATTTTGTGAACAAGATTGAACATCCGCTGTTGGTGGGACGCACTTCAATCATTACCTGTTTGCAATCCAGCGGCAGCAACTCATCAGGAAGTGCATCATTCAGCAGCAGATGCAAAGCCAGTTTTGAATCCGGATCATTATAATTGATGTTTTCATATCCACCGAAGAAGATGTCTATTTCTTCGTTACTAAGATCAATCCTTATTTTGTTTTTGCTGATCGCGTCAACGGTCATTTCACGACCTCCCTTTATATAAGCATAGCATATGTTTTAAGGCACTTCAACCGGTTAATATAGTATATTTTACCTCTTTTTACCAACAATACTGATGTTTGTAAAAGGGGGTATCCATATAAAAAATAAAAACAAATTTGTAACGGCATTAAACCGTATTATGAAGGTTGCGGTGTTGGCAGTGTCGGTATTATCCCTTATTGTTATCGGGTATTTTACTGCACTGTTTTTCGCCGGAAATTTTTGAAGGAGATATTTATGGATTACAAATTTTTGAAAAGCGGTACCGATATCAGAGGATATGCATCCGATCTTAATGGCAGAGAAATTGAACTGACCGATCAAGCAGTGTATGATATTGTAGCAGCATTTGTTGTATGGTGTGTAAATCGTTTGGAAAAACCTTCTGAAGAATTAAAAATCGCTGTGGGTCACGATTCCAGAATTACAGCAGATCGCATCTCTGCCGCTGTTAAATCTGCTCTTGTTAATGCCGGTGTCACTGTATATGATTGCTCTTTGGCATCTACACCTGCGATGTTTATGACCACCGTTGATCTTAAGACCGATGCCGCTATTCAGATAACCGCCAGTCATCACCCGTTTGACCGTAATGGTCTGAAGTTTTTCCTTCCTACCGGCGGTCTTGAGGGCGGAAATATTTCCGAAATTCTTGACCTTGCAGAAAACGGATATCAGTGTATCAGCGAAAAGCAACCCGAAGTTATCCAATATGATTATATGTCGGTTTATGCCGCAGGACTACGTAAAAAAATAATTGATGCGGTGGGAAAGGGCGAAAAGCCGCTTCAGGGCTATCATATTGTTGTTGATGCAGGTAACGGTGTAGGCGGATTTTATGCATATAATGTTCTTGAGAAACTGGGTGCAGATATTTCAGGAAGCCGTTTTCTTGAACCTGACGGTATGTTCCCGAACCATATCCCCAATCCCGAAAATGCGGAGGCGATGGATAGTATTTGCTCTGCTGTTATCGAAAGCAAGGCCGATCTTGGCGTTATTTTTGATACTGATGTTGACCGTGCCGGTTGTGTTGATGCATCGGGCAACGAAATCAACCGCAACCGTCTTATAGCACTTGCGGCGCATATCGCTTTGGAAAATAACGAGGGCGGTACTATTGTTACAGACTCCGTTACTTCTGATGGTCTTAAGGAATACATCGAAGATATTCTCGGCGGAAAGCATTATCGTTACCGCCGCGGATATAAGAATGTTATTGATAAGGCAGTTCAACTTTGTGAAGATGGCATAAACTGTCCTCTTGCAATAGAAACATCCGGTCATGCGGCACTTCGGGAAAATTATTTTCTTGATGATGGTGCCTATCTTGTTACCAAAATAATCATAGAACTTGCCAAAGGAACTGACATTTCAAAACTTCTTGCACCTCTAAAAATGCCTGCAGAAGAGCGGGAATGTCGTTTTGAAATAACCGAGAAGGATTTTCGCAGTTATGGCGAGAAGGTTATTGAAAAACTGCTTGAGTTTTCCGAAAAAGAACCCGAACTTACTGTTGCTCCCGATAACCGTGAGGGGATCAGGGTATCAAATAAAGATGGTTGGTTTTTGCTGCGCCTTAGTGTTCACGATCCCGTTATGCCACTTAACATCGAAAGTAACGATATAGGTGGTGTTGAAAGGATACTTGAAATTTTAAGACCATTCTTTGCCGAGTTTGACGGTCTTAATGCACCAAATAATTTTTAATAGAAGTCTCTAGTAAAATCGTCCCGAAAAAAACTCGGGACGATTTTTATTTTAATCATTGCTTTTAATTTCAATATAATTTTTGAAGTCAACTTCAATATATATTATGGGTTAATTTTTATAGGGTGAATAAAAAAGAGCCTGAAATTAAAACATCAGACTCTTTTTAACATCTTTATTTTAATAGTGGTGAGTGGCTTTTTTCAGTGCTGTAACAAGCGGTATTACAAGCGTAGCAGATAAAAAATTGCTGATTCCGTGCACCAAATCATAACGTAATCCCGAAATCACCCATGCCACGGTTCCTTCAAAAGAAAGACCGAATAATAGTGCTTGTGCCGGTGAATACAGTATACCAAAAAGAAAACCGTGCATAGCGCAAACAATCATATAAACGGGAATCGCAATTCGTTCCGGCATTGAACGTGGGAGCAGCATAATTGCACCCCACAGTATGGTCCAAACATAAAAATACGGAATTGACCAAGGGCTGAAACCCGACATAAAGAAATTTATAAATGCAAAAACATATATCGATATCAGCGCTTTAGAACGATATATAACCGTAAAAACCGTTATTAGTGTTGCAATAAGGTGTATGTTCGGCAAAAATTCCATAAGTAATTTTGAAACATACATCATAGTACCGAATATGGCAAATAAAACGATTTCAAATGGGCGCAGTTTCATTTATTCGCCCTTGAAGCAGTAGGTATTGCCTTCTAATATTGGCGTTTTATCAACTCCGGTATTCGCATATTCATCGTTTATGTAGAAGGCCCAATACTTACCATCGGTGTCGTAATCCAAGGTAAGACCGTCTACAGTCTTAACATAAAGTCCGTACTCACCATCGTCACCTGATATCAGTCCGACATCGATAAGGGCTTTGCCAACATATTCGCTGTTGGTTTTAACGGTAAAGACCTTTTTGGTTCCGTCGGGATTTATAACCGTAAAAGGAAATTCGGTATCGCCTTTACCTACAATCGTGCTTTTGGTGACTGTTTGCTCGATAGAATAACTAAGTGGTTCTTGTGTTTTATTGCATGCCGTTAAAGTTAGTGCTGTTGCCGCAATCAGCATTAAACAAAGAAAGGCAAACAATAGCGTTTTGATTCTTTTTGCTTTTTTCATTGTTTTTCTCCTAAATTTTATTTATGGGCAGTAACCGGCGTTCGCAGTCTCAAAAATGAAGCGCCCACATATCGGATTCAGGTCTTTCGGCTTACACATCGTTTTTCGGCCTTCTCGGAATTACCAATGGCCATTTCGTCTATCTGCGGCAGACAGATATAGAAAACGGGTATATTGTGCTCACGGCGACGGGCTCGCGCAGGATTTGCACCTGCTTCCCTTGATCCTTGGTTATTTTATCACAATACATATTTTTCTTCAACCTAAAATTTCTGTCGCAACTTTTCCAACGCGGATTTTTCTATTCTAGAAACATAACTTCTGGATATTCCCAATTTTTTTGCTATTTCTTTTTGTGTCATTATATTATTTCCATTAAGACCATAGCGCATATCGATTATATTTTTTTCTCTTGCATCAAGCGTTTTTGGCAGAATTTTCCGAAGTTTTTGCAGTTTGATTTTTGTGTCTGTTTCTTCTTCAATATCGGTTTCGTCTGCAATAACATCGATAAGCGAAAGCGCATTACCGTCCTTGTCTGTATCAATAGGATCACTTATATAAACATCCTGCGCCCTTTTTTTCATATTTCTGAAATACATCAATATCTCATTTTCAATACAACGTGCGGCGTATGTTGCAAGTCTTATTCCCTTGTTTGGATTGAAGGTAGAGATTGCTTTTATCAGACCGATGGTTCCTATCGATATCAGATCATCCTGTTCGCAGCCGGTTGTGTAATACTTTTTAACTACATGAGCGACAAGTCGAAGGTTGTGCTCAATCAACTTGTTTTTTGCATCAATATCACCATTGATTGCCAGTTGCACCAACTCTGCCTCTTTCTTTGAAGAAAGGGGAGGAGGAAATGAACCTGCACCGGTTACATGCAACGCAAAATAGTAAATACTTGCAGCAAGTTCAAAAAACATATTAAGAATCATTTTATCAGTTCTTTCCGTATAGTTTATAGTAGATAATATGTTTTTCAGGGCTTGGTTGTTGCAATTTTGTTACAAAAAAGTAATGATTTTATTATTGACAATAAATGTTTTGAAAATTATAATAATATTATAAATATATAAATTGATCTTATTATGTCTTTTGGTGAGGAAGGTTATATGTCTGGGCGTGAACTAAACAAATTAAGCAGAGCGCAACTGCTTGAAATGCTGCTGGATGCTGCAAAAGAAAACGACAGTTTGCGTGAAGAAGTAGCCGCCTTAAAGGCACAACTTGATGAGCGTCGCATAACGATTGAGCAGTCCGGTTCTCTCGCTGAAGCTGCGCTGAAATTAAGCGGAATATTTGAAGCGGCCGATGAAGCGGTTAAGATTTATACAGAAAGTATTAAAAAACTTTCAGGGGAAGAAAACAGATGAATGTAACACTAAAAAGCAATTCGGTTCTTCCCGAAACCTCATTGATTGAGGCAGAATTAAGTAGAGAGAAATATAAACAAAGGCTAAAAACAGTTGTCAAAAGTACCATTTTTACCCTGATAACCGTTGCAGCAATTGCAATACTTGTTGCAACACTTTGGCTACCGGTTTTGCGTATTTACGGCAGTTCGATGACACCAACCCTTACGGACGGCGAGATTATATTTACCGTGAAAACTTCAAAGTTTGAAGTTGGAGATATTATTGCTTTTTATTATAATAATAAAATATTGGTAAAACGTGTTATCGCAACGGCTGGTCAATGGGTCCACATTGATAAGGACGGAAACGTGTATGTTGATAATGTTCGTATCGATGAACCCTATGTGTCTGAAAAAGCACTTGGTGAGTGCGATATCGAATTGCCATATCAGGTGCCCGACGGAAGGATTTTCGTTATG
>JAZOBW010000007.1:0-2674 GCA_045596185.1 Acutalibacteraceae bacterium
TTCAGACAAAAGTTCCTGCAAATGGCGGTGAAATCTGGATTGCAGATGGACTTATCGATGTTGAGTTTACACACATAAAAACTGAAATATCTCCCAAACCTGCAAAGGTTGCAAAAGAGCCTAAAACCCCTGTGATTATAAAACCGCAAAAGGAAAAAAACACCGATAAAGCAATTAAATCCACCAACAAATCGTATGAAGAAATGACGGTGGAAGAACTACAAGAGGAAATCATCAAAAAAATGCAGAAAAACGGTGCCGTAACCGATTATATGTTAGGCACTGTGAGAGAAAACACACATCACGGATCTTTGATAAATTGGGTAAAAAGTTTTAATTGAAAAATTCATCAGAATAAAATAATTGTGGTTTAATAAGCAATTTATCCCCATCTAAACACAGGTGGGGATTTTTGTGTCTATTGCAAAAAAAATAATTTGTGTTATAATCAGTTTGAGGTGGTTTTAATGATATATACCGAAAGAACGAAAAAGGCTCTTAAACTTTGTTTTGAAGCACATAAGGAACAGATCGACAAAAGTGATATGCCCTATGTTTTCCATCCTTTCCATTTAGCAGAACAGATGGAAACTGAAGAAACGACTATCGTTGCACTGCTGCACGATGTTGTAGAGGATACCGACTATACCATAGAAGATCTTACCGATATGGGTTTTGGGGAAGATGTTATAGCCGCGATTGCATTGTTGACACACGATGATGATACCGAATATATGGATTATGTTCTTGCGATCAAGGAAAATCCCATTGCAACAGCGGTAAAATGTGCAGATCTGAAGCATAATTCCGATTTATCAAGATTAGATATTATTGATGAAAAGGCTTTGAAAAGACAAGCAAAATATCTGAAAGCGCTGGAACTTTTAGAAAAGTAATCCCCTATTCCAATTCGATTTTTACAATCCAGAACCTAATAGTTTACCGGTTAAACAAGGAGTTTATATGCCGATTATAATACCTCAAATCATAGGTTTACTTGCGGTGGCAACATTTATTTTAAGTTACCAACAGAAAAAGCGAAGCAGTATTATTACCTTTAATGTAATTTCAAGAGTTTTATATATTTTACAATATCTGTTATTAGGTGCTTTTTCCGGAGCGGTTCTTGATATTCTTGGTGCAATTTCTTCTGTAATAGCAGGTAAAAAGCACATAGCATTTATCAAAAAGCATACAACTGCTATTCTTATATCTATACACGCTTGTATAATACTTGCAGGAGTAATTATCGCTTTTATCAACAGAAGTTGGCTTGACCTGTTTTCTCTTACGGGTGTTTTACTACATACCAGCGCTTTTTGGATAAATAATGAGAAAATCATTCGGCGTGTTTCGTTACTCGGCTCACCATTTTGGTTTGTATACAATCTTTTAAGCCGTGCCTACGGTTCGGCAATAGGCGATGTTCTTACGATGTGTTCTATCATTATTGCTATGATAAGACACAATAATTCGTATAAAAAAATAAAAGAGTGATTACACATATTTGCCACAAAAATAAGAATAGCAAAGTGTTTGAATATTCTAAAAACAACCCCCACCGATTAGGGAAATATTCGCTAATCGGTGGGGGTTTGTTATTCGTGTTCCTCTTTTAGCACATTGGTTAGAATGTGGCGATAGATGCCTTTGAACTGATTTTGCGCATTTTCAATTGTTTTTGGAGAAATCTTACCTTCCTCCAGAAGTTTGCGAAGTTTTTTTGCTTTTTTCTCAAGCCTTGAAAACTCGCGGTTGATGTTGCCCAACGCCTGTGAGGCGGTAGGATCTGAATAATAACCCATAACTATACCTCCTATATTCTCTTTTCATACAGGAAGGCAATAAAAAAAGCCTATCCTGCAAATGGGCAGAATTTTCCTGCGGAAAATTCTAATCCTTTGCAAAATAAGCGAAAATTTTGTATCCTTATAATATCACAAGATTTTTTATTTGTCAAGAATACAATATTTTCAAATTTAACAACTGCCTAATTTGGTTTTTCTTTACTTTAGTATTTAACTGTGATATTATTACATTAAAGTAAACTTATGGAAGTGTAAAAAATGCGTGAGATCTGTAAACTAAACGCCGGATGGTTGTTCTGCGAAGGCGACCTTAAGGTGCCGCGTCCTGTAACTAAAGAACCGATTTATTCACAGACCAAAACCGAACGCAAACTTCAGGGACCTGCCTGTTATCATTACAACGATGATCCTGATTGTTGGGGTGGAGAGGGCAACACAAAAGAAATGCTGAGTGTTGGTTGGAAACGGGTTGATCTTCCCCACGATTTTATTATTACAAAGGTTCCAGAAGAAAAAAATAATAACACCACCGGCTTTTTTGAATATACAAACGGCTGGTACAGAAAGCACTTTAATCTTAACGACAGCGACAAGGATAAGCGTATTTCTCTTATTTTTGACGGTGTTGCAACACACGCAACCGTTTACCTAAACGGTTGTCTTATGAAGCACAATTTCTGTGGATATACATCATTTGAGGTTGATATTACAGATAATGTGTACTTCGATAAAGAAAACATTATTGCCGTATATGTAAATACCGAGGAATTTGAAGGCTGGTGGTATCAGGGCGGCGGTATTTACAGAGATGTTTGGCTTAAAAAGACCGACAGAGTTTGCATAGACCTTTACGGTGTTTATGCGCG
>JAZOBW010000008.1:0-19141 GCA_045596185.1 Acutalibacteraceae bacterium
GTCCCATTCTTTTGTAGAGGGATTTTATTCCAAACCCCGTGTAGACAGGGAACTTTTGCAGAAGTATCACGGTGGAATAATAGCGCTTTCTGCCTGCCTTGCGGGAGAAATACCCCGTCTGCTTACGGCAGGCGATTATCAGTCGGCACTTGATGCTGCCTTGTGGTATAAACAGTGCTTTGGCGAAGATAATTTCTTTCTTGAAATGCAGGATCACGGCCTTGAGGAACAGCGCCGCATCAATCCGCAGATAGTGCGACTTTCGCGTGAAAGCGGTGTGCCGCTTGTTGCTACGAACGATGTGCATTATATCGAGCGTGGCGATGCCTTTATGCATAAGGTATTGCTATGTGTACAAACGGGCAGTAAGATAACCGAGACATCACCGCTTGAATTTAAGACCGAGGAATTTTATCTTAAATCCGAGCAGGAAATGGCGCAACTTTTTCCCTCTGTGCCTGAGGCAATAACAAATACAGGCATTATAGCCGACCGCTGTAATGTTGAATTTGAATTCGGGAAAATAAAACTTCCCTATTTTGATATTGGTGAAAAGGACCATTATGAGCATTTCAGAAAACTTTGTTTCGACGGACTTTACCGCATTTACGGCGAAAACCCCGACCAAGAAACGGTAAAGCGTCTGGAGTATGAACTTTCGGTTATAAATAAGATGGGGTATGTGGATTATTACCTCATAGTGGGCGATTTTGTGAACTATGCTAAAACCCACGGTATTCCCGTAGGCCCCGGAAGGGGTTCTGGCGCAGGAAGCCTTGCGGCATACTGTATAGGTATTACGGGAATAGACCCCATAAAATACGACCTTCTGTTTGTACGTTTTCTCAATCCCGAAAGGGTTTCAATGCCCGATTTTGATATTGATTTCTGCTATGTAAACCGCCAGAAGGTAATAGACTATGTTATACAAAAATACGGTGCCGACCATGTCGCGCAGATAGTAACATTCGGTACACTTGCCGCTCGTGCGGCGGTGCGTGATGTGGGCAGAGCGATGGATATTCCGTATGCCGTGTGCGATAAAACGGCAAAACTTATCCCATATTCACCTTCGATGACCCTTTCACGTGCGATTGAAGGTTCTTCGGAACTTCGTCTGCTTTATCAGAATGATGAGCAGATACATTCGCTTCTCGATATGGCAATAAAGGTAGAGGGTATGCCCAGACACGCCTCCACCCATGCGGCAGGTGTTGTTATTTCCGACCGCCCCGTAAGCGACTATGTACCTCTTGCCGTAAACGACGATGCGGTGGTTACCCAGTATACGATGACCGCATTGGACGAACTGGGACTGCTTAAGATGGACTTTCTGGGCCTTCGCAACCTTACGGTTATTGAGGATACTGTAAGGGCAGTTTCGGCGTTTGAAAAGGATTTTTCGATAGAGGATATTCCTTTGGATGATGCCGCCACATACGAAATGATGGGCAAAGGTCTTACCGATGGCGTATTTCAGTTCGAATCGGACGGAATGAAAACGGTGCTTCGGCAGTTCGGACCCGAAACACTGGAAGACCTTATCGCTATTATATCGCTCTACCGTCCGGGACCGATGGATTCTATCCCAAACTATATCCACAACCATAACCACCCCGAAGATGTACGATATGCCACACCGTTGCTTGAACCGATACTTAAGGTTACCCATGGGTGTATCGTGTATCAGGAGCAGGTAATGCAGATATGCCGCAGCCTTGCAGGGTATTCTTTTGGCAGAGCGGATATTGTTCGCCGTGCTATGGCGAAGAAAAAACATGATGTTATGGAAAAGGAACGCACCGCTTTTGTCTACGGCGAACGGGACGAAAGGGGTAATACCATCTGCGAGGGCGCCGTAGCCCGTGGTGTTGACGAAAAGACAGCACAGAAGATATTTGACGAGATGTCGGCGTTCAGTTCCTATGCCTTCAATAAATCCCATGCTGCCGCCTATGCCCTTGTGGCGTACCGTACAGCATATCTCAAATGCCACTATCCTGCACAGTATTTTGCGGCACTTCTCACCAGTGTTTTAGACGGTGAAACAAAGGTAACACTTTATACCGAGGAGTGTAAACGGTTGGGTATTAAGGTACTGGCACCTCATGTAAATGAAAGTGTTGAAGGCTTTTCGGCAACCCCGTCGGGTATACGCTTCGGTCTGCTTGCGGTCAGAAATCTGGGCAGAGCCGTTATAGAACGGCTTATATCAGAACGCGAACTCAACGGTAAATACGATTCTTTTTATGATTTTTGTTCCCGAAACTACGGTAGAGAACTTAACCGCCGCGCAGTGGAGGGATTGATAAAGAGCGGCGCTCTGGACGGTCTTGCCGAAAACCGCCGCCAGATGCTATACTCGCTTGATAAGGTACTCAGTGTTGTAGAGGAGGAAAAGCGTTTTTCCTCGGAAAATCAACTCGGTCTTTTCGGGTCTTCAGAGCAGGTATCGCTTCCCGAACTTGAAAGGGTAGAGGAACTGCCCCGTGCCCAACTTCTTGCTATGGAGAAGGAGGTTACAGGTCTTTACCTTTCGGGACACCCAATGGCGCAGTATCGGGATTTTATAAGGAAAAAACGCCTGAACAGTATCCGCAGTCTTATGGGTAGAACCTTACCGGACGGTGCGCGTGTCAGTGTTGCGGGTATACTCGGTCAGGTAAAGATAAAACAACTTAAGAACAAGAATATAATCTGCTATACTTCTTTAGAGGATACCACCGGCAGGATAGAGGTAATCGCCTTTTCTTCTGCCTACGAACAGAACCGTCCTTTGCTTACGGCAGGCAATATCGTTGTTATCCACGGCAGAACAAGCGAAAGGGAGGATACCCCCGTAGAACTTATCTGTGAAAGGGTAGAGGTGATCAACGAAAGCGAGGCCGGTTCTTCGGGGCCCAGAGAGGGACTTTACCTCAGGGTGGATTCTATCGGCAGTCGGGCGTTTCAAAGCGCCGCGGCTGTGCTTGAAAAAAACAAAGGTGTAAGCAGGGTATATATAATCTGCACCGACACCAATAAGCGATTAGAAGCCCCTGAACGGCTAAGGGTCACGGTAAACGACCGCCTTATTTCGGATTTACAACAAATTTTAGGCGCAGAAAATGTTAAATTTGTTGAAAATTGAAAATTGTGTTGAATAATGCGACCAAATGAGTTATAATAACTAAACGAATATAATTTTTTACTTTATATATGTGCCGTGTAAGCGGCAGGAGGGAGTTCACAATGAAAACTATAGGAGTTCTCACAAGCGGCGGCGACGCTCCGGGTATGAATGCGGCAGTTCGTGCCGTTGTGCGTACCGCTATATCTTTAGGTATGACTGTTAAGGGCATCCGTCGCGGATGGAACGGTCTTATCGAAGGCGATATTATTGATCTTGATGTCCGTTCGGTATCTGATATAATCAACCGTGGCGGTACATTTCTTTATACTGCCCGCAGTCCCCGTTTCAAGACCGAAGAGGGCATGGCAGAGGCTATTGCAAACTGCAAAAAGTTCGGCATAGAGGGTATTGCCGTTGTCGGCGGCGACGGTTCGTTCCGTGGTGCGAGAGACCTTTCCGAGCGTGGTATTCCCTGTGTAGGTATCCCCGGTACTATCGATAATGATATCGCATCTACCGAATACACCATCGGATTTGATACTGCTATGAACACCGCTATGGAAATGGTGGATAAAATACGCGATACCGCACAGTCCCACTACCGTTGCAGCGTTGTAGAGGTAATGGGCAGACACGCAGGTCATATTGCTTTGCATACCGGCATCGCAGTAGGTGCTACCGCTGTTCTTGTTCCCGAAATAGAAACACCCATTGAAGCGGTTATAGAAAAGATAAAGGCAAGTCGCAAGACCGCAAAACAGAACTTTATCGTGGTTGTTGCTGAAGGCGTAGGCGGCGTAGAGGATATTGCCAGAAAGATTGAAGAAGCAACCGGCATCGAATCCAGAGCAACCATTCTTGGCCATGTACAGCGTGGTGGTAACCCCACCGTGCGCGACCGCGTAATGGCAACCAAGTTCGGAAACGCGGCCGTACATCTTCTCAGTCAGGGAATAGGCAACCGTGTAATCGCCTATAAAGACGGCAGCATCGTAAACTACGATATCTTTGAAGCCCTGCAGATGAAGAAAGAGATCGACACCGAAATGCTTCAGATAGCAAACGAAACCTCTATCTGATAGAATTAAACAATTAAAACGCCCTTCCGTTCGGAAGGGCGTTTTGTTATGCAAGGTTAAATTTTGAAAAGCAGGTCGCCGTAGGAGGGGTAGGGCCAGTACTCGCGTGAGGTCAGGTTTTCGGCGGTGTCGGCGGCAGCGCGGATGTTGCCCATCAGCCAAAGTATTCTGTCGTGATAGAACTTTGCATTTTCGTAAAGGCCATCGATGGATTTTGTCTCGGCTACGGCATCCTCTAATTCACGGACAAGTTTGAACATAGTTGAGTGGCAGTCGTTGAGTCCTTTTATCAGACTCTCTTCTGCAAAACAACTGAGTTCTGCGCTGACCGAGCGTTTTGCGGCAACCGTGTTGCAAAGTTTTTTCACATAACGGGAAACCTGCGGAAGAACATCACGGTTTATCATTTCGATAAGGGTAAGAGCCTCGATGTGCAGTATTTTGATGTAGTTTTCCAGCATAATATCGGCTCTGCAGTTTATTTCGGTGCGGTTGAGCACCCCGTGGCGTTCGAACAAAGCGACATTTTCACTGCTGCGCAACAGCGGAACTGCATCCACTGTACTGCGTAGATTGAGAAGCCCTCTTCTTGCCGCCTCTTCCTTCCATTCGCAGGAATATCCGTCTCCGTTGAAGATAATGCGCTTGTGGTTGTGTATTGTTTCGCGGATTATATTCGAAACTTCGGCTTTGAAGTTTTCCGCTTTTTCAAGGCGGTCGGCAAACTCGGCAAACACATCGGCAACTATGGTGTTCAGCATAACATTGGTATCCGAAATAGATGCCGAGGAGCCGAGCATACGAAATTCAAATTTGTTTCCGGTAAAGGCAAAGGGAGAGGTGCGATTGCGGTCGGTATTGTCCTTTCTGATGTATGGAATAACACCCGTGCCAATATTCATATTGGTTTTGTGCGTATCGTCGTGGTGTATACCGCGTTCTGCCGCCTCAAGTATTTCGGTAAGTTCTTCGCCCAGATACATTGAAACGATAGCAGGGGGAGCCTCGTCTGCGCCGAGACGGTGATCGTTTCCTGCCGAGGCGATGGAGATGCGCAAAAGTTCCTGATGCTTGTCCACTGCCTTTATAACAGCGACGAGGCAGAGCAAAAACAGCGGATTTTCGCTGGGGTTTTTGCCGGGACGCAGAAGGTTTACGCCCGTATCGGTCGAGAGCGACCAGTTGTTGTGTTTGCCCGAACCGTTAACACCGTCAAATGGCTTTTCGTGAAGCAGACACACAAGTCCGTGCCGTGCAGCAATCTTCTTCATCATTTCCATTGTCAGTTGGTTGTGGTCGGCGGCGATATTTGTGGTGGTAAAAATGGGGGCAAGTTCGTGCTGCGCGGGGGCAGCCTCGTTGTGTTCCGTTTTGGCAAGTACACCTAATTTCCAGAGTTCCTCGTCCAATTCACGCATAAAAGCCGAAACTCTGGGCTTTATAACACCAAAATAGTGGTCGTTCATCTCCTGACCTTTTGGTGGCATATGACCGATTAGGGTTCTGCCGCAGAACATAAGGTCGGGGCGTTTGTCAAACAGTTCGCGGTCGATAAGGAAATATTCCTGTTCGGGACCCACGGTGGTTATTATCTTGGAAACATCATCCATACCGAACAGTTTAACGATGCGAAGTGCCTGTTTGTTTATGGCGTCCATACTGCGAAGCAGAGGCGTTTTCTGGTCGAGAGCCTCGCCTCCGTATGAGCAAAAGGCGGTTGGTATGCAAAGAGTATTGTCTTTTACGAATGCAAAGGAACTAGGATCCCAGGCGGTGTAACCGCGAGCCTCGAATGTGGCACGAAGACCTCCCGAAGGGAAGGACGAGGCATCGGGTTCGCCCTTTACCAGTTCCTTGCCCGAAAATTCCATTATTATATGTCCGTCTTCGCCGGGGGCGATGAAACTGTCGTGTTTTTCGGCGGTAATACCGGTCATCGGCTGGAACCAGTGGGAATAGTGGGTAGCACCTTTTTCTATTGCCCAGTCTTTCATGGCGGCGGCAACGGTATTGGCTATATCGGTATCAATAGCCTTGCCCTGTTCACCGGCACTTTTGATTGCCCTGTAGGTTTCTTCGGGCAGACGCTCCTTCATAACCGAATCGTTGAATACCATACTGCCGAAAAGTTCATTTATCCTGCTCACTTTATGTCCTCCTAAACGGGTGTAAAAGACAGCCGCCGAGTATTATCGGCGGCGATAACTTAATTATTATAAGTTTTAATGGCGCTTTTGTCAATGTTAAGACGAAAAAACTTAATAAAATAATGTGTGTGTGGTGCAGTCTTAACAAAATAAAGCCGATGCTGATTAAAAGCAATTAAAATAAGATGATGAAGGCTTTATATAAGGTTTCAGAAGAATAATGTCAGAACATCGTTTTCCACCGAGTATTCGTTTATCGCAACATTACAGCCCTCTATAAAGCCCAATTGAAATTGAAGTTTTTCCACATAGATATCAAGCGGTTCTTCATAGGTATAGTTCATTCTTTTGAACTGTATATGGTGCTCACCGCGAAGTGCCGCTTCATACATTTTAATTGCCGGTTTATCGATAGCGTTTGGCAACAGTGTAAGATCATTGTATACAAAATAATTGTGTTGTATCGCAGAACATTCACGGCTGAAAATATTGTATTCGCCTTCTTCGGTTACGGTTTTGTCTTTGCCGGTTACATCAACGGGATAAACGGTATGGTCGGCGGATATATGATTATCGGTAAGATTGAAGAAGGTGTAGGATATAAAGTCGTTTTGGTCATCCCACGTTACATCGGTATGGTACCACAAATTTTCAAGGCAAACCAAATTCCACATATGTCCGCTGTTACGCGATTGCCCATATATGATCACGCTGGGGATATCGGCCTTGTTGCATAGCATCTGCATAGCACGGGAATATCCTTCGCAAACGGCAACACCGTTTATCAGTGCGCCGTATGCAGTGAAGATGGTTTCGTCTGCGGTTTCATCATAAACAACATTGTTGCATAGCCAATCGTGAAAATACTTTTCTGTTTCAAAGGCGGAAAGGTTCTCTGTTGCAGAAATAATTTCCTCTACCTTGGTTTTAAGAAGTTCGGATTTTTCATCAACCTCTTTACCGGTGAAAAGATATTCGCAACCGTACTCTTCGTTTTCGTGGTCCAGTGCCATATACACATCGTTACTAAGCGTGTCCTTGCTTACAACAAAATTTTTTGAAAGCCAGAACAGTTCGGGGCGATCTGCCATCAGCGAACGGTATGCAATAGAGGCGTTGTTCAGATAATTTTCCGAACATTCGCCCAGTGTAAACCAACCGCTGTGCAGTCGCTTTACGGCGGCATAGATAATGGCGTACATTCGTTGCTGTTCTTTTGTGAGATAGATATAACATAGCGGTCGTTTGGTTGTGTTTTTGATTTCTGCCGGTTTGATTTCGGTGATTGTTTCGCCCTCTTGTGGTTGCGATTCTATTGCCGAAGGTGTATCCGCAGTGCTTTCGTGTTGCGAAGGGACTGTGTCTTCGGAATTGTCTTCGTCCCTTATATATATGTATTCTGTTACGGTATCGTATTGGGAGGAAATATCTTCAATCGTTTTACAACTGCAAAGAGATGCCGAAACAACAAAACACAAAAGGGCACAAATTATGCGTTTTATCATTTCGGCATCTCCTTTCTAATTTACAAGAATGTACCGCATACACATATCAGGGATATGCTCTATCCAATATATGCAGTCGGGTAGGGTAAGAGAAGATGAACTGTTTTCTATAATATATACAAAATCGTCGGATGAAATGCCTACACGGGATATTTTTTCAAGAACGGCTGAAACTATCTGCCGCCGGATGTCACCCGTATTGGTTTTGGAAAGGATATCTGCAACCTGTACACCGGTATAGCGAAGTTCTTGGTCATCGACATTCAGATCTACGCCGCCAATACGGTCTATGAATCCTTCGGTAAGACCAAAATCGGCAGAAATGGTGTGGTTTATTTCGTAACCGAGGGATTTTTCCGCATCGTCATAATATTCGTCGATAACGGCGGTTATAATCTGTTTTGAAGAAAAGTCAAGAAAGAACATAACGGCACTGCCGCTCGGAAAAGTGAAGAGCAGTCCTGTATTTTCGGGGACACGGCCTTCATAGGGTACGCGTCGGTCTTTTACTTCGGTGTTTTGAACGGTGGAAGGATTATCGGTGAAGATGAATACCGAAAGGGAAAATACAAGCGCACAACTAAAAAATACTAAAACCGTTTTGAGTCTAACACTAATTTTTTTCATTTTATCACCCAATATATTATGGGCAAAATCGGAAAAAATTATTTGTGCAAAAGTTCTTTTTCGGGATTTGATTTTTTATTTTTCCTAAGATATACAAAGGGGTATGCGATAAAGCATACTATAAGCGAGAAAATAACATCAAGAACGGAGTGTTGCCGCATAAATACGGTGGAAAGAGTTACAAGCACGGTAACAACGGTAAAGAAAATCCGCCACGCCACGGTGCTGTAACGGATAGAGTGCCACGCAGTAAAGAAGACTGCAAAAGCGCCCATTACATGAACAGACGGGAACACATTGGTGTTGGTGTCGTAAGAATAGAACCCTTTTATCATATCTATAAGGAAGTTGTCCCGTGTGAATTCTTCGGGGCGGAAGTTTTGCTGACTGGGATAGATAATATATGTTACAAGTGCCAATGTGTAGGTGATAATAACGAAAATATTGAATTTTTTGAAGGCATCAATATCAAAGAAAAAGGAGTAGATCATTATCCAAACTATGGATACAAACCAGAAAAGATAGGGGATAAAAAACCACTCGCAGAAGGGTATAAGGTCGTCCAAAGGGCAGTATATCGGGTGATAGTTGCGAGAACCCATCGATTCAAGAAGATAAAAACCTGCGCCGTACAGCGGCCAGTATAAGAGCAGTAAAAGATGCCTGAATTGCGGCTGGGTCAGCCGATTTAATCTGAAAGAAGAATAATCATACGGTTTCATATATCTTTTCCTTAGATAAATATTTATAAATTTCCTCAACCGCGCAAAAATCAAAGTCACTTTTCAGTCGTTCGCGCACACGGTTCAGCCTTTCGGGGTCTGAAAGACAGGCACATACGATATCTACAAGTTCCTTTTCCTTGTCGGCGGTTTCGGCAAGGCCGCGGGACACAAAGAAATCGCGGTTTCTTGTTTCGCATCCCGGTACGGCGTTTATGAATACCAACGGAAGAGATTTTATCGCTGCTTCTGTGGATGAAAGGCCGCCCGCTTTTGTAAGAATAAGGTCGGCCGCGTCCATATAGAGTGACATTTCGGTAGTATATCCCACAACCGTCAGATTTTCAGGGGTGTCCTTGCTAAGTGAATTGTAAAGCCTTTTATTGCTGCCGCAAATGGTTACCAACTGTACATCGCTTGGCATTCTTTCACACAGCATATCGGCAAGGCTTTTTATCGGGCCGCAACCCATACTTCCGCTTGTTAGCAGAACTATCCGCTTGTCGGGATTAAGTTTCAGAGCCGTTTTGGCTTTGGCTTTCGACTGCTTGTCGTAAAAAGACGGTCTAATAGGTATACCGGTAGGTACTATGGTGCTTTCAGGGATGCCGATGGCCATAAAATCGTCCTTCAAAGCAGGATGCGGTATGAACATTGCATCGCAATCAGCTTCCTTGATTCCGGGATAGCAGGTGTAATCGGTTAAAACGAAATAGAAGGGCAGACTGCACAACCTGCTTTTTTTAAGTTCGGTCATCATAAATGCCGAGAAAAGATGGGTACAGATAACGGCTTCAAAATCGTTGCAGCGCAAAAATGACAATAATTCCTCGCAACCGTGGGTAACAAGGTCGTACATTATGGAATCGCTGCCCTCTTTCGGTGGTTTTTTGCCTTCAAGAAGGCGGTATCCCATACCGAACAGGGTGGGCAGTTTGCGATAGATGAAAACATGGCCCTTGCTTATTATCTTTGATTTTTCGGGTGACCAGAAGGAAAGGGCGTCTTTTATTTCGCAAAAAAGCCCCTTTTGCTCAAAATATTCTTTTATTGATGCGGCGGCGGAATTGTGTCCCTCGCCGGTATTACACGACAGTATAAGGTATTTGCTCACTCTTTTTCTCCTCTCTCTCTTCGAGACGGCGCATAAGCCTTATAAGATGAGGCCGGTTATACCGCTGGATAATAATAAAAGGCAGATTGCAAAGGGTGAAAAGCATACTAAGCAATACGCCGATATAATTTTTCCAGATGAAGTATATGCCGATGCCGAGAACGCATAAAAGTTTATGTACAAATTCGGCAACGCAGGTTTCTTTGATAAGTGCACGAATGGCTTTTGAATCCGCACCCCGTTCAATTTTCTTGGGAAGCATATCCTTCATAATCCGACTCATATCGGGTACACGGGTCTTCCATTTGCGAACACCCACCGCTTCATATACCCGACCTTCCTTTTCAAAAGGGAAGGGTTTATAGGGAAAACGGTCGAAAAGGAAGAAACGCCTTGGTAAAGATTCGCCGAAATAGTGCATCAGTATACCTAAAACGACAACATAAGTTATACTTAATACAAGTTTCATCCTTTTAACCCTCCTACTAAATGATTTTATCACAAACGGCAGATACAATCAATAAATAAATTATTAAAAAACATTAAAGATTTTTAACCGAAGTCCCGATTTTGGTACTGTGAAATAAATATAATTAAAAATGCAAAAAATGCTTGACAAATTTAATGTCAGCAATTATAATAAAAATACAGAAATCGAACAAATGTTCGGCGGAGGAAAATTATGAATTTTGCAGATGTTTTGATTACTATATTTGAGGTTGCTCTTGTTGGCGTTACCCTTTGGGCGCTTTTTCATGAGGATGTGCTGGTGGATTTTGAGGAGCGCGTTATCTCCCGTATCCGTCGCCGAAAACTCAAGGTTATAAAGGGCTATTCTTCGTCCTGTCGCCACAATCGGGTTTAAGGCGAAATTTTATTTACCGACCAACCGTTTATAACGGTCGTTTTATCCCCATTTTTCTTTCTTTTTTATGTATGCACGAAGCCGACGGCGTTATGCCGTCGGCTTCGTGCATGAAAAGGATGTATCAAAATGAATATAAAGAAAAATTCATTTTGTAAGAATGGTAAAGGTTTTAGGTTCCAGAATAACTTTATTGGTGTATGGTACTGCGCCCAAAACCGCCGAAGCATTGGTGAAATTTTCGGGTATATACAGTTCCCGTTGCTCATCGCTTCGGTTTACTGCAATAAATGCAGCGGAGTTATTTGCTCTGCGTTCGTACGCCAGTATACCGCCGTCGGCAGTATGCGGAATGTAGGCGCCGTTTTGGAAAGCACTGCATTCACGACGTATTATTCCCAGATTTTTGTAAAATTCTATAAGTTCTATGTCTTCGTGTCCCCAGGGATAGGTTGAACGGCAGAATGGGTCGCCGTATCCCTGAACGCCTGCCTCATCACCGTAGTACAACGAGGGTACGCCGGGCAGTGTATACTGTATTGCGGCGGCAAGTTTAAGCAGAGATACTGCGTAGGGGTATTGATCCTCGTTAATTCGCTGCCCCGACTGCCATGCACGGTCACCACCGGCATTGTTATCCCGTGAAAGTGCCGTCAGCGCACGGGGGGTATCATGGGTGCCGATATGGTTCATAAGCAGCGCCACTGCCTGCGGTGGATAGTTTTCAAGAATATCCAGTACGGTACGATTTATATATTTTGCATCGGCGCCGCGAACAAAATCAATTATAGCATTCGCAAAGGGATAGTTCATAACCGAATCGAGTTGTCTGCCGCGAAGAAATCTTCTGCGGTAGCCGTAACTTATCTTGTTGGTGGCGTCTTCCCAAACTTCACCCAGCAGATAACTGTCGGGATTTTCGGTCTTCATTGCGGTACGCAATTTATCCAGAAATCCATCGGGCAGTTCATCGGCAACATCAAGCCGCCAACCGCTGATGCCGCATCTTAACCATTTTCGGATTATTCCGTTCTCGCCGGTTATAAATTCGCTGAAGGAGGTATCGTCCTCGTTGGTTTCGGGGAGTGTGGAAATGCCCCACCACGAAGCGTACCTATCGGGGAAACGGTCAAATTTGTACCAGGAATGATAGGGTGAATTGTAATCGTTGTAGGCGCCGCCGTTGCCGTATCTGCCAAGACGGTTGAAGTAGACACTGTCGTCGCCTGTGTGGGAGAAAACACCGTCCAGCACTATTCCTATACCGAAATCCTTTGCTTTTGCGCAAAGTTCTTTAAGGTCGTCCTCGGTTCCAAGCATCGGGTCTATCTTGCTGTAGTCGGCGGTGTTGTAGCGGTGGTTGGAGTGTGCTTCGAAAATGGGGTTCAGATATATGCAGGAAACGCCAAGGCTTTTAAGGTAGGGCAGTTTTTCGCATATTCCCTTAAGATCGCCGCCATAGTAATCGTTACCCAGATATTTTATGGGGTCGTTCTGGCGGTATTCGGGTTGTGCTGACCAATCGTTACAGATGTATCGGTCGGTCGGGATGCCGCTTTTGGGCGAAGATGAATTGCAAAAACGGTCGGGGAATATCTGATATATTATACCGCCCTGCAACCATTCGGGGGTTGTAAAGTCGGATTCGAACACCGTCTGTTGCCAACAAAGGCCCTCGTCCTTTTGGGTGTAAATGCCGAGTGATGTGTTGGTCTTTTTTACAAAATAGGTGCCGTAGTCGCTGTTGTATACAAAATCGTACCAGTAAAGTCCCTCAGCGGGCTGGATGGAACATTCGTATACAATATAATCATCTATCTGTGAACAGGGGAACATCTGGCGACTATCGGTAAAATCGCTGTCATCTTGTCTTATTCTCAGATAGGCACCGGTTACGCGGGCGTCTGTATGCAGCAATAGCCGTAGTTTCAGGGTTGTTCCTGAAACTACGGCACCTATATGGGATCTATAAACGGTGTTTTGTGAATCGTAGGGGTAGTATTGCATAAATTACTCAGGCATACGAAAATCGAATCCGTTGCAGTTTCGATTTTCGCCTTTTGCCGCCTTTCTTGCGCTTATTTTGTAAGGCGTGACAGGTCAATCGCCGTTATTTAACGGGCTTTGCGTGCCAGATGTTGTTTGCGTAGTCTGCGATAGAACGGTCTGCCGCAAAGATGCCCGATTTTGCAATATTCATCAGCGACATCTTATTCCATACTTCAGGCTTCGAGTACAGTTCGGTTGCCTTGTTCTGTGCTGTGCAGTAGTCGGCAAAGTCTGCCAGAGCCATATAGCGGTCATTATTTTTGAGTGTGTTGTATACGTTATCGAACGATTTACCTGCAATGCCCTTGCCGATAAAGTCAAGTGCATTTCGCAGTTGTGTATTGTTGTTGTAGTAGGGTGTAGGGGAGTATCCGCTCTTCTGAAGTCTCAGAACTTCGGGGGTGCGCATACCGAAGATAAGAATATTATTATCGCCTACGGCCTCGTGAATCTCGACATTTGCGCCGTCCTCGGTACCGAGAGTTACGGCACCGTTCATCATAAACTTCATATTGCCGGTACCGCTTGCCTCGGTCGAAGCAAGGGAGATCTGCTCACTTATTTCAGCAGAAGGAATCATAAGTTCGGCAAGTGTTACGCGATAGTCCTCAAGGAAGAGGACGCGCAATTTATCGTTAACGGTGCGGTCGTTGTTGATAACGGTGGAAAGTTGGTAAATCATCTGGATTATCTCTTTTGCGAACAGATAGCCTGAAGCGGCCTTTGCACCAAAAATATAGGTTTTGGGTGTGAAGGGGGCGTTGGGGTTTTCTTTAATGAACAGATAATCAGAGATGATGTGAAGTGCATTCAGATGCTGACGCTTATACTCGTGCAGACGCTTTACCTGCATATCGAATATAGAATCGGGGTCAAGCGAAATGCCCATATTATCCTTTACATAATTTGCAAGGCGAATCTTGTTCGATTTCTTTATCTGTGCAAGACGGTCAAGAACGGTCTTGTCGTCGGCGAAAGCGGCAAGTTTTTCAAGTTCGGCAGCATCCTTTATAAAGCCGTTTCCAATAAGTTCGGTAAGGAACTTGGTAAGTTCGGGGTTGGCCTGACACAGCCATCTGCGGTGTGCGATACCGTTGGTAACGTTAGTGAACTTTTCGGGGGTCATCTTGTAGTAGTCGTTGAAAAGTTCGTCCTTGATGATGTTACTGTGCAGTCTGGAAACACCGTTTACGGTGTGGCAGGCGGCGCAGCAAAGGTTTGCCATACGAACAACGCCGTTCTGGATAACTGCGGTGCGTTCTGCAAGGGCAAAGTCGCCGGTTTCGTAGATTACCTGCTCTCTGTAGCGGCGGTCTATTTCCTGAACTATCTGGTATATACGGGGCATTCTCTCTTTGAACAGATTTACCTGCCAACATTCAAGAGCCTCCGACATAATGGTGTGGTTGGTGTATGCAACCGTCTTGGTTACAAGACCCCATGCCTTTTCCCAACTGTATCCGCACTCGTCAAGGAGCAGACGCATAAGTTCGGGAATAGCGAGGGTGGGATGAGTATCGTTGATGTGGATGGCAACCTTTTCGGGAAGATTGTCAAGTGTGTTGTACTTTCTCATATGGCGGTTAAGAATATCCTGAATGGAAGCGGATACAAGGAAGTACTGCTGACGAAGACGAAGGGATTTGCCTTCCATATGGTTGTCTTCGGGGTAAAGAACCTTGGAGATTGCCTCGGTTGTTGCTCTCTGCTCAAGTGCGCGTACATAGTCGCCCTGATTAAATGCCGACATATTGAATTCCTGACATTCAGCACTCCAAAGGCGCAGAACATTTACTGTCTTACCGTCCTTACCTGCAACCATAAGGTCGTAGGGCATAGCGCGAACGGTCTGATAACCTTTGTGTTCAACATGGTGGTAGTTGTTATCCCACCACTCGTCGATATAACCGTCAAAGTTTACATCAACTGCAGAGGAGGGGCGCTGCTCCAGCCATACGCTTCCGCCGGGGAGCCAGAAGTCGGGCATTTCGGTCTGCCAACCATCAACAAGTTTCTGGCGGAAGATGCCCAGTTCGTATTTAATGCAGTAACCCATAGCGGGATAACCGCCCGTGGAAAGACCGTCAAGGAAACAGGCAGCAAGTCTTCCCAGACCGCCGTTGCCAAGACCTGCATCGGGTTCAAATTCATAAAGGTTGTCAAGTTTAACCTTAAATTTCTTAAGAGCCTTTTCCATCTTTTCGGTAAGGTCAAGATTATAAAGGTTGTTCTTAAGAGAACGGCCCATAAGGAATTCCATACTAAGATAGTAAACGCGCTTTGCTTCCTGCTTATCGGTAGCCTTGCGGAAGGCGGCCTTGCGCTCGTTCATAATTTCAAGCAGGACAAGAACACAAGCCTTGTAGAAAATATCATCCGAAGCCTGTTCGGGCGATACGCCGAAGTTGTGAGAGAGTTTGCGCTCAATCATTTCGGTAAGTTGAGTTATTGTATAATCAGCCATAAAAACCTCTCCATTAAAAAATTTTTCAATATGGTTATTATTTACTTTATTATAATACATTATTCACAAAGATTTTTCAAGTGGTATCTGCAACTAATGTATTGTGCATTTTTCATCAAATTTGCACAAAATCATCTGATTAAATTGCTGTTTTGGGCAAAACGTTTGTGAAAAAATACAAAATTGACAGTTTTTTATAAATAAGATACGGGCTGCATAAGTGCAGCCCGTGGGTTTATATAATGGGTTTAATGCAAAAGCCGAAGTTGATTTCCTTTTCGTTAACGCGGTATTTCGGCTCAAGTTCGGGGCCGCAGGAATGTGAACCGATGCCCGAAACACGGTAATCGATTCTTATGTGGGTCTTACCGTCTTTTACAAGTTCATCGGTGTGTGTTGCCTTATAAAGGTCGTGTGCGGAATACTGCGAAACACAACATTCAAAACTGTCTTTTCCGATAAACTCAAGTGCGCCTATCTTAAGAGACTTAACACCGATGTGGTTGCCGTGCTCCTGAGGATTTACATATTCAACATATTCCTTACTTGCACTGCTGGTGTAAAGACCACAACTGGAAGCGTGGTGCATATCACAGTAGTTTTCGCCCGGTCCCATACCGTAATAGGTAAACTCGGCATCGCTGTCGGGGGTGGTGAATTCAAATCCCAGTCTCGGTAGCCAGACAGCCTTGTCGCGCACATTACCTGCCATATCGATATCGATGCGGCCGTCGGCAAAAATACGAACGGTAAGGGTGTATTTATATATCGGAACACGGGATACTCCTGCAACCGAGCAGTTTGCCGTTATAACACCGTTTTCAAGTGTGCAGTCGTAAACCTTGCCGAACGAGCGGTCAAGATTTTCACCTCTCCATATATCGGTAAAGTTCCAAAAACCGTCGATATGGCGGTCGTTATCGGTAGAGGCGCGGAACAAGGTCAGTTCTATGCGGTCACTCAACTGTTCCTTACCGTCAACCTTTATGCTTGTAAAGGTACCGAGGTCTTTAGAAAAGACATACTCGAAATGTTCGCCTGAAGCATAGATATTGTTTGTATCTTCTTTCAGTTCTGCCGAAACATCGCACAGCGCCGTTTGTGCCTTTATAAAGGGCAGTTCGTGCTGTGTGGCGGCATAGGTGTAGCCGTCTTTTTCAAGGGTACACTTAAGATACGCACCCAGTTCACACTCGGCCGCAGTATAGGGAATGTCCAACGTAACAGTGGTGTGCGGCTTCGCTTCAAGACGAATGGTCTTGCTTTCTGTCGGCTTACCGTCTACCTCTATAGTGTAGGTGAAATTATATTCGTTAAGATCGGTGAAATCAAGACGGTTGTAAACGCTCAGCACACCGTCCGAAAAAGCCGTTCTCATCGGCTGGTATGCGGCCTTGACTTCCAATGTGCCCGCCTTGAAACTTCTGTCGGCAAATACCATACCGTCACAGCAGAAGTTGCCGTCGTGGGTCATTTCGCCCTCGAAATCGCCGCCGTATTTTTGTACGCCGTCCACCGTTACAACATGGTCTGCCCACTCCCAGATACAACCACCGATAAGTTTGTCATAACTGTCAACTATCTCGTTGTACTCGTAAACATCACCGGGGCCGTTACCCATAGCGTGTGCATATTCGCACATAAATACCGGCATATTCATATTGTAACTTTCTGCCGCATCCCTCAAAAATGCGAAGGATGGGTACATTTTAGAGAAGAAATCTGCGTTTCGGTTTTCGCCCCTTCTGGAAGCATCTTCGCAGTGTACAGGACGTGTGTTGTCACGGTTTCTTGTGTATTTTATCATCTCAACGTGGTTTGTGCCGTGACCGCTTTCGTTGCCTGTGGACCACATAATTACCGATGTGTTGTTCTTAAAGGTTTCAACAGCGCGTTCCATACGCTCAATAAATTCCTTTTTCCATTCGGGTCTGGTGGTGGGCCACTCGCAGGTATCCACATCGTATGCGTACTGAACGTTTGCATATCTTCTTGTAAAGCCGTGTGACTCAAGGTCGGTCTCCAGCATTACATAGAATCCCATCTCGTCGCACATCTCGACAAAACGGGGTGTGGGCGGGTAGTGTGAGGTGCGTATGCAGTTTATATTCAGTTGTTTCATTATCTCAAGGTCGCGGCGTAACTCCTCGTCGCTCTGGCACCAACCGCGGAACTTGCTTGTATCGTGATGGTTTACACCGTGCAGTTTCACCGGAACGCCGTTTATAAGCAGTTCGTATTTGTCGGAAAATTCCACCTTGCGAAGACCCGTTTTCTGTGTGATGACCTCGCCATCGCGCTCTAACTCAACGGTGTAAAGGAAGGGCTTTTCGGCATTCCACAGAATGGGGTTTTCGGGTGTATATGTAAAATTGTCGGTAAAATCGGCCGAAACAAGCAGTTTTTCGCCCTCGAAAATGCGAACCTCGGCGGTTCCGTCGATGGTGATGTTTATCTGCTTGTCGTTGGGGATTATCTCGAAATCTTTTATGTGCGAAACGGGACGCTGCAGTATATAGCAGTCACGGAAAATGCCGTTCATTCTGAAGAAATCCTGATCTTCAAGATAACTTCCGCAACACCATTTAAGCACCTTCGCACGAACGGTGTTGATACCTGCATTTACATAATCGGTGATGTCAAACTCTGCCTGCAGATGGCTGCCCTGGGTAAAGCCGACATACTGTCCGTTTATATAAAGAAATGCACAGGAGGATACGCCTTCGAAAACGAAGTATACCTTGCCCCACTTTTCTTTTAGTTCAAACTCACGCTCATAAACGCCGCAGGGGTTTTCGGTCGGTGCATAGGGCGGGTCACAAGGGTAGGGGTAGTTTGTATTGGCATAATTGGGATTTTCATATCCCAGAATCTGCCAACAAGACGGAACCGGGATCTTATCCCATGCTTCTATCTCTTCCGGAACATCAATATCTCTTTTGAAGTATGCGAAGTTCCACTCCCCATTTAGAAGGGTATATTCCGAAATTCCTTTCGGAATATAATAACTTCTGGGTAAACATCTGTTTTCACTGGTTTTTTCGGGATTTTCATAAATCCTCATCATTAACGCATTCTCCATATATACATTGCTCCTCTTGTATATCTAATTCATCCACACCAATAAGTTCGTATGCTTCACCTTCTTGTCCTTCAATTGATACATTTTTCAATACAAGTTTTGCAACATTACGTGCAAACAAACCTTTTCTTGAACATGGCTCTACACCGTCAGAACAAACAGGGATTTCTTTTATTGCATTTTCTGCATATGTAAATGATATATTGCTCAAATATAATTCTTCTATCTTTTGTTCCGGAAGTCCATCAAAGAAAGCCGCAACCATATGACAGTTTGTGCAAACCATATTTTCAAATACCATTCTCTTAATAACAGGGGTTCTATCATCTACAGGATAATACTCTCTCGATTGTACATAATCTGACCTTCCGTCCG
>JAZOBW010000009.1:0-2537 GCA_045596185.1 Acutalibacteraceae bacterium
GACAGATCCTGTGGTTCAACACCAACCAGCAATGCACTATTTGCGTTTTTACCGTCACGCTTACTGTTGCTCATACCGTTTACCACGGTGCCGCCAACCTCATTGGAAGCGTTAATGACCTGGCCACCCGGGCACATACAAAAAGTGTATACTCCCCTGCCGTTTTCAAGATGTACCGCCATTTTATAATCGGCTGCACCAAGAGCATCGTGCTCAGCAAATCCGCCATATAAAGAGCGATTTATATCAGATTGCAGATGTTCAATACGCACCCCTACAGAAAAGGGTTTCTTTTCCATTTTTATATTATTGTCATTTAGCATTTTCAGGGTATCTCTTGCGGAATGCCCTATGGCAAGAACAAGATGGTTACAGGGGAGTTCTTCACCGTTGACCGACACGGCAACTAGTTGTCCGTTATCTATTTTAACATTATCAAGTCGGTTTTCAAAAAGAACATCAGCACCAAGACTAATCAGATATTTGCGCATATTCTTTACAACGGTTTTAAGAATATCTGTACCGATATGCGGTTTTGCATCAATAAGAATATCCTGCGGTGCACCGAATTCCACAAAAGTTTCAAGAACTGTACGGCATCTAATATCCTTTATGCCTGTATTAAGTTTACCATCAGAAAAAGTTCCTGCTCCGCCCTCACCGAACTGTATGTTAGACTCGGTATTCAAATCACCGCCGGCAAAAAAGTTTTCAACATCTGCTGTACGCGCATCAACATTTTTGCCGCGTTCAATAACTATGGGACGCAATCCCGCTCTTGCCAAGGTCAATGCAGCAAAAATTCCTGCCGGTCCAAACCCTACAACAATCGGTCTGTTTTCAGGAACGGATGCAGTTTTCTTCCATTCATATTTTTTTGCAATGAATTTTTGCGCATTTTTGCATTTTTTCAAAATCTTTTCTTCGGAACGCGCCTCAACAATTACCGAACAGCAAAAATGAACATCGTTCTTTTTACGGGCATCAACCGAACGGCGGTAGAGCGAAACACTGATTATTTCGTTGACCGAACATTTGAGACTCTTACTGATTATCGGCTTGATATCGGAAAAATCGGTATCCAGACTAAATTTCAGGTTGTTAACGATTATCATACGCCACCGCCTAACATCTCGGTTATAGCATCACCGGCGCACAACGCGGACGACCACGCCCATTGCAAATTGAAACCACCACAGTCGCCGTATACATCTAATATTTCTCCAATGACAAACACACCTTTATCACGTTTAGACATCATTGTTTTGGTATAAAAGTTGTTGGTATCAAGACCACCTGCCGTAACCTGAGAATTATCAAAACCGGTATTACCCGTAACGCAAAAACTCATCGTTTTTATTATCGAAACGATTTTTTTGATATCGTGATTTTTAAGTTCAGCAACACCCTTTTGAAGGGCAATACCTGCCTGCTTGATAATTATCTGTCCCAAGCGTTTATTAAGTAGTCCCGTTAAAAACTCATCACAATTGCGATATGATAATATACCTACTCTTTTATTAAGCAATTCATCAAGTTGTGAAAAAGAATATTCGGGCATAAGGTCAAGACGGATCTCGCAGTCGGTATATTTATTACAATATCCAGAAAGTTGTAATATTGGCGGACCCGAAAGTCCGTAATCACAGAAAAGCACTTCACCGTACTCCTCAGATACGATAGTTTTACCGTTCATCAATTTTACAGCGGCATCAACTTTTATACCTTTAAGTTGGCGAACAACATCGGTAACGGTGCGAAGTTGTACTATAGCAGGTGCGGTTTTAACCGAGCGGTAACCTTTAGAAACCATTAACTCGTAAATCTTTCCCGTGCTACCCATTTTGCCTCCACCCGAATAAAGACCGGTAGCGACCACCATCGTTTTAGTAAGCAGAGTCTTTTCACGCGAACTGACAATAAAATTGCCAAAACTGCCGCTAAATTCAATAATTTCAAAATCGGTAACTATTTCGACACCGAGATTTTCCGCAGAAAACCGAAGGGCATCTACAACCGATGACGCCTGCAGTGAATAAGGATATGCTCGACCGCTCTCATCATAAGTAAAAACAACACCGAGTTCTTCAAAAAAATCCTCAATTACCAAATTACTGTATTTTGAAAGCGCATATTTACAAAAAGCAACATTTTCAGAATGATAACGCGATAGTTCTATATCGCGGTTTGTTATATTACATCTGCCATTTCCTGTCACTATAAGTTTTTTACCTACACGGGAAAGTTGCTCCACCACAGCTACATTAAGTTTTCTGTTTTTTTGCTTTAATCTTATTGCTGCGCACAATCCTGAAGCACCGCCTCCGACAATCAGAACATCGTATAACATAACATCATTCCTTCCCGTTTATTACTAAAGGATTATATCATATATACATATTTTTATCAAGACAAACGAAAAGAGGACCGTGCAAACACGGCCCTCTTTTCGTTTTAAGGGGTTTGAGGAGAGAATCTCTCGTTTTGAGAGACTATAAGTCGGATCGTAGCCATGTCGTTCTGTGAGCCAAGGAGTT
>JAZOBW010000010.1:0-2296 GCA_045596185.1 Acutalibacteraceae bacterium
AGATGGGAGGTACGTAGCCTTTAGCAGTAACCGGTATGGATTGGAGGAAGTGGCAATCGTGAACATATAAATTAAAAATACCGGTGTCTGTTAGGTCGCCGCGATAGTTGATGAATCCAGATCTAATCAAACCCGATTCACGAACATGACGGAATGTCATATTTGTGAATTCAACATGCCCGATCTCTACCATAAAAAGCCAGTCTTCGAAGTTGTTTCCGGTTACAATGAAGGTATGGTCCTTGCCGTTTCCTGCGAACTTAACAGATTTTGAAACTTGAATGTTAGAGTTGCAGAAATAAACGCCGGATGGGAAATAAATGATGTCACCGTCATTAGCGGAATCAATAGCTTCCTGTATTGCAAGGGAAGCGTCAACTTCGGTAGTGACTACAGTAGGATCAATACCAAAATCAGTAACATCTATCACTTCACCGCCGAATGCATCGGGATCTTCGGCAAAATAAAGGAGGTTTTTAGGAGCTGTCGCAAATCCTAAGTCGCCGCCATGACCTGTATGAATTTTCACTTCATATTCAGCACCGTCTTTAAGACCTGTTGGAACCTTAAAGGATATTTTATAAGGATCTGCATATGTAACTTCAACTTCACAGTACTCTTTGCCGTTTACAAGATAAACGCGAACCTTATCACTTAAGTCGGTGGTGAGGTTTTCGCCGTATATGTTAAAGGTGTCACCTGCTGTGAGATTTGTCATACCGACATTCCAAATTGCAGGGCGGTTAACATATTCCATAGCGCTGGTGCCCTTTGAAGTTTCAACATAAACACCGTACATGCCGAACGCAAAGTCTTTATCTATAAGAACAGATAATGTCTGATCGTTGGTAACGGTGAATTTTGCTTCTTTTGTTTGTGCTTTACCGTCTTGGTCTAAAGCGTAAACATAAGCTTTAAGCGAAGAGTCCGAGAAGCCCTGACCCGCAAGGGTTATACTATCGTCAGGCAATGCCTGTTTTGAAATTTCAGCGATAATAGGACCGTTTGCACTTTGCTCGATTTGAGGAGCATCAAATTTATCACCGTGAGCCGAGGGAGCACCCTCTCTGAGTTTGGTGTTAACGGTTGAGTTTTTTCCTTGGCCTGATGCTGCCGGTTTCTTGCCGTTACAAGCAAAAAGACCAAAAGCGAGGACAGCTGCAAGGGCGAGGCATAAAATGCGTTTTGTCATAAAAAACATCCTTTCCGAGTTTATAAAACATTATAAAGGCAATACCCCAATATAATTCAAGATTATCATATCATATACTTGCGTTTTTTTAAAGGATTTTTTTGACTTAACCTTGTAGAATTTTGACTAAAATGGAATTGGGATATTCTAAAGAATTGCGTGAATAGGGAATGGAGAAGAGGGGAAGAAGTGGGGAAAAATCTATGTTTGTAAAGAAGTAACGATTGATTTAATAATCTGTATAAATTAATTTTGCACCAAGAGTATTGTCGACTTTTAAGGTACCGTCAGAACCCTCATCGATATTCTTATTATTTCTAAGAATAATGCCTGCAGAACTCTTATATGTTATAACGTCGTTTTTATCAGAATTTTTAAATGTGTTGTGTTCGAGTAGAATTCCATATATAAATGGGGTAGAGGTTAGATTTCTGAAATTAATTGCTATTAAAAATGCGTTGCCACCATGTTCGGGATAATTGATGTAAGATTTAGTAGTGTCAAAAGAGTTTCTTTTAGCGGTAATACCAACTGTGTATTTACCGCGACTGCTAACAGCATCATCTTCAGAAAACACACCCGGATATATTCTGCATCCGGTAGAGGTATCAAAAAATTCGTTGCCGTCGAACTGCGACCAGAAAACAACACTTTTTTGATTACGGGTGGCATCTACGAAAGGTACTATGCAGATACCTTGTGCGAGATGTTCTCCGTAGTTGTTCATAAAGAACATATTATGCATACCACCATAAACACTTACAGCGCAGGTACCACTGGAAGCCTTTCCTTCAGGATAATTTATATGGCCGTTAAAAAAGTTTTTATAAACGGCGGAATTATGGAAATTGCTTGAAATAATAACAGAACTTGTGCTATCGGGAGTAATTGTGAAGGAAGTATCCAGGTGGACAAGGTTCTTACTGGCATATGAAACAAAAGCATATTGACCGAAGCCCGTACCGTCGATAATAGTGACAATATCACCGGAATTTACTGTATATCCACCGCTTTGTGCAAGTGTAAGGGTTTTATCGTCTGCGGCAGTAATAGCGCCTTCATACTTTGGCTGAACATTTTCATAAAGCAACAGCTCACCCGCCC
>JAZOBW010000011.1:0-1737 GCA_045596185.1 Acutalibacteraceae bacterium
ACACATTTGCTATGATGATGACTATTGCCCTTCGGTTTATTCCAACACTTGTCGAGGAAACCGAGAAAATAATGAACGCTCAGAAAGCAAGGGGAGCGGATCTGGAAAACGGCAGCCTTATGCAACGTATAAAGGCACTTATTCCAATACTTATACCTCTTCTCATCTCTTCGGTCAGAAGGGCATACGAACTGGCAGAGGCGATGGAATGTCGCTGTTATAACGGCGGTGAAGGAAGGGTAAGAATGAAACAACTTCACTTTGCTTTAAGGGATGCTGTAGCGGCTGTTATTTCGTTGCTGTTTGCTACAGGGGTAATACTGATAAATATTTTTATTTGATTTTGAAAGGCGGTAGCTGTTTTGAAAAGAATATTACTTACAATTTCATACGACGGCACCGCATATCACGGTTGGCAGGTTCAGCCGAACGGCATAACCGTTCAGCAGGTTCTGCAGGACGGATTGGAAAAACTTATGGGTATTCGCCCTGATGTTACGGGTTGCAGCAGAACCGATGCAGGTGTTCATGCAAGGGAGTTTTGCTGTCATCTTGACTGTGATGATGTTTTCCCCGATAATGCTTTTTTATTGGGACTAAATTCCATTCTTCCAAATGATATTTCGGTCAAAGCCTGCAGACAGGTTGCTGATGATTTTCACGCAAGATACGATGCAAAGGGCAAAATGTATACCTACTATTTTTATTGCGGACTTACCGACCCGTTTTTGTCCAGGTATACTTTAAGGCTTGAGCAACTTCCCGATGTTGAGCGAATAAACCGCTTTTGTAAAACTGTAATCGGTAAACATGATTTTTCAGGATTCAGTTCATCGGGCAGAACCGTTACCGATACGGTAAGAACGGTGCAGGAATGTTATTTTGATGAGTATAACGGTAAATTCCGTTTCTGCATTTCGGCAGACGGATTTCTGTATAATATGGTGCGGATACTTGCAGGTACCGCAATAGATATCTCGGCAGGAAGACTTGATGTTGACTGTGCAAATACGGTCTTCGAAACTAAAGACCGTTCAGCGGCAGGGCAGACTCTGCCACCGATAGGATTGTTTCTTGAAAAGGTTTTTTATGAGGTGAAATAATGCCTGAATATAAAAAGAAAAAGGTTCATCGCAGAATATGGCCTACTAAAAAGAATAAAAACCGTGTGTCGCAGGATATACCTATGCGCAGTTCCCGTGCCGAAAAGGAGGACTCCTCATTTAAGGTCGTTAAGGGGAAAAAAGAAGAAAGACGCCGCAGAACACGCGGTCTTATGGTAACGGCGGCATTTGTGGTTATTGTATGTCTGATTGTTTCATATCTGTTGCCTACGGGTCTTTTTGAGGGTATAACAAATATGTTTGCACTTATGGGAAGAGGAAGTTATCCCACAGAAATTTCGGGCAGCGAGGTGCTCGACTGTATCGATATGGGAAATTATTACTATGTGCTTACCGATACATCTTATTCGGTATTTTCAAATGGTTCAAAAGAGGCACTGAAGGTTGTGCACGGTTATGAAAATCCCATGCTTTTCACATCTGAAACCCGTTCGCTTATAGTGGGGCAGGGTGATACAAAGATAGATGTGTATAACCTGAAAAAGAATGTCTGTTCAATAACCGCCAAAAACCCAGTTATAACCGCTGATATATGCCGTTGCGGCGTGTTTGCCGTAGCAACCGGTTCTGATTCTTATGCATCTACTGTTACCGTTTACAACAAAAAGGGCGA
>JAZOBW010000012.1:0-1677 GCA_045596185.1 Acutalibacteraceae bacterium
CATAAACGGCTATGGCAATAGCATTTGATAGGTTAAGACTTCGTATTTCGCCCGCCATCGGTATTCTTGTGCAGGTATCGGGGTGCTTCAGTAAAAGTTCTTCGGGAAGTCCTTTTGTTTCTTTGCCGAAAACAAGGTAGCAGCCATCGGGATATTCCGTCTGCGAGTGTGTTTTTCTTCCCTTTGTGGTAAAGAAGAAAAACTGTCCGTCTTTATTCTTTTCAAAAAAATCTTCACTGCTTTCGTAGTAGGTAATATCGAGATACTTCCAGTAATCAAGTCCTGCGCGTTTCAGTTTTTTGTCGTCTATCTTAAAACCCATCGGTCCCACAAGATGAAGCCGTGCACCGGTAGCGGCACAGGTACGCGCAACATTTCCCGTGTTCTGCGGTATTTCGGGTTCTATCATAACGATGTTTATTACTGACATTTTCATCACCAATCATCGGGTTTATTTATTGAAGCAGATATATACAAATTCCATAATTCCGATTCAATTTTTCTGCAACCATTATAAATTTACAAATAATGCTTGTCAAGTGCTCTTATTACAGTTATAATAATATTATCTTGAATTTTGAGGTTGCGTTATGAAGAAACACGAAAGCATTATGCGAATGGTTGAAAAGGCGGAACAAAAGGCAGGAATAGTCTATGCCCGTCCTAACGGCGCACTTTTCAAAGGTATTCGCACCTGCTATACACTCGCATATTTATATGAACTTTTCTGGAGCATCACATTTGTCGGCGGTGCGTTGTTTATGCATTATGCTTCCCAGCAGCATATAATCGCACCTGTAAATTATGAAACCGATAAAAGTATAATTAACATAAATGTATTTATAACCGTTTGTATATGCACAGCACTCATCATCGTCGGTTGGATATTCCTTTACAGTAAATTAAAAACTGTTGGTTGTATAGTAAGCATACCGACACTGTGTGTTCAATTATTTTCTTTCCGTTTTTATATGGGTGGTGCCGAAGGCGTTCGTTCACAGTTTTACTGGATGCATCTTGTCCCCATAGTAATTATGCTTCTTCTTTTAATATGGATGCTGATAATAATATTCCGCGCAATTTATTATACAAATACACAGTACAAACGAATAGTTTCCAATCTTTACGATAAATATCACGAAAAAATAGTCGATAGCCGTTCGGGAATAAGCGACGAGGAATGGGAAGAATTTCTTGAAAATTATGATCCTCACGGTTATCAGCAACAGTTTAGTGAAAAGGATAAAAAATAAAAATCAGGTCGAAAGACCTGATTTTTTTGCATAAAATCGCTTTGTTTCGGGAAAATAAAGAAAAAACATAGGAGAGATAATATGCTGCCCGATAAGAATAAATACGATAAAATGGTAAAAAAAGCATCGCCACCGTCCCCGAAAATAAGTGATTTTATATGGTCGTTTGTGGTGGGTGGAACCATCTGCACAATTGGTCAACTTTTGCTTGAATGGTACACATATATGGATCTACCTGTAAAGGTGGTGAAAATGCTGGTACCGTCAACACTTATATTCCTTGCCGCCCTGCTGACGGGCATCGGCTGGTTTGATAAACTGGCAAAGTGCGCAGGCGCAGGGACATTGGTGCCCATAACCGGATTTTCTAATGCTGTGGTCTCACCAGCAATAGAGTTCAAAAACGAAGGCTTCATCCTGGGCG
>JAZOBW010000013.1:0-6174 GCA_045596185.1 Acutalibacteraceae bacterium
GATTGGTCACCACACTTATCGGTATTACTTTCTGGTTGGGCATATTCGGGTTTATAATCGCATTGATTGCAGACGGCGTTTTATTGTTCCTTTTCATCAAACAACTTAAATCATCAAGGATGGCAACAAAATAATTTTAAGTGCGGCGATAATTGAAAAATTATCGCCGCTTTTAGTATAGAAAGATAAAGTAAGGTATATTTTATGAAAGAAAAATTTTTACATCCCATAAGTCCGTTATACGATAAACAATCGAAAATATTGATACTTGGCAGTTTTCCGTCGCAGAAATCAAGAGAACAACTGTTTTTCTACGGACATACTCAAAATCGGTTTTGGCGTGTTTTAGCGGCGATTTTCGGCTCTGCTGTACCCGGCACTGTCGATGAAAAGAAAACCTTTTTGCTTTCTCACAATATTGCGGTTTGGGATGTTATAGCATCGTGTAGAATTATTGGTAGTTCCGATAGCACAATAACCGATGTTGTACCCAATGATATTAATGAGATTTTATCCTATGCCGATATTGCCGGGATTTTTGTTAACGGAAAAACGGCAGAGAAATTTTACAACAAATATATTAAAAACACTGTCGGCAGACAGGCAATATATCTACCGTCAACATCACCTGCAAACGCGGCTTGGTCGCTTGAAAAATTGGTGGGTGAGTGGAAAATCATAGAAGAATATTTATATAAATAATCGTTTGTATTTTTTGCCTGTAATGCAAATACTAAAACCGAAAATCTTTTTTCGGAGTGATATTATGGCAAAAAGAATTGGTAAGAATACAATAATACTTGATAACCCTCCCAGTATCGTTTCATATGGTTCGGTTGTGGGTAAAAAAGAGCACGAAGGCCCTATCGGAAATGAATTTGATGCATTTGATAACGATAGCCGTTTTGGCGAAGAAAGTTACGAAAAGGCTGAAAGCAGGCTTCAAAAGATAGCGGTTGAAACTGCACTTCGCAAGTGTGGGAAGAATGAAAGAGATATAGACTGCATATTCGCCGGTGATCTGCTTAATCAATGTATCGGCAGTTCGTTTGGCTTACGTGCTATGGGAATACCGTTTGTGGGTCTGTACGGTGCGTGTTCTACAATGGCGTTGGGACTTTCTCTGGCATCGGTTATGATTGATAGCGGTGCCGCAAATTGTGCCGTAGCGGTTACTTCGTCACATTTTTGTTCTGCAGAGCGTCAGTATAGGTTTCCACTCGAATACGGCTCTCAGCGTACTCCTACGGCACAATGGACGGTCACCGGTTCGGGTGCAACCGTTCTTGAACGCAAGGAAGGTGATTCCCCGTATATAAACGCGATAACATTCGGAAAGATTGAAGACCTCGGCATTACAGATGCCAATAATATGGGTGCAGCCATGGCACCGAGTGCCGCCTCTACACTAAAAGCGTTCTTTGAAGATACCGATACACGCCCCGAAGATTACGATATTATTTATACGGGTGATCTCGGTAAAGTGGGAAGCAAACTGCTTTACGAACTTATGGAAAGTGATGGCTATGATCTGCGCTGTAGACATAACGATTGCGGACTGAAGATTTTCGATTGTGAAGGTCAGGACGTTCATGCCGGGGGTTCAGGTTGCGGATGCAGTGCTTCGGTTCTTAATTCCTTTATAATGCACAGATTTGAATCGGGTGATTTCAGTAATATTTTATTTATTTCAACCGGTGCATTGATGTCTCCCACATCTACTATGCAGGGGGAGAGTATACCGGGCATAAGCCACCTTGTTAACATTAAAAAAGATTGACAATGCGTTTCAAAAAATATATAATTATTTTGTTCTGATTTATATATTTGTATGAAACGGAGGGGATTTTTTGGAAGAAAAGATTTTAGAACTTATTGAGCAAAAGAAATTTGCTCTGCTTAAAAGCACTCTTTCGGAAATGAACCCTGCCGACCTTGCACTTATATTCGAAGAAGTTCCCGAGCACGAACTTCCGGTAGTTTTCAGAATACTTCCTAAGGAACTTGCTGCTGAAACATTCGTTGAAATGGATAGTGATATGCAGCAACTGCTTATTGAGGCGTTCAGTGACCGAGAACTTCGTGAGGTTATGGATGAACTCTTTATGGATGATACCGTAGATATCATTGAAGAAATGCCTGCTACGGTTGCAAAAAGAATTCTGAAACAAACCGATGCGAAGACCAGAAGAATGATAAATCAGTTGCTTGCCTATCCTGATGATAGTGCGGGTAGCATTATGACTACCGAGTATATAGATCTGAAAAAGAGCATGACGCTTGACGAAGCATTGGATAAAATCAGAAGGGTAGGATTTGACAGCGAGACGGTCTATTCCTGTTATGTAACCGACAGTAGTCGTAAACTTCGTGGCACTGTTTCAATACGCGATCTGCTTCTTAGTCCCAAGGATAGCATTATTGGCGATATTATGGAGGAAAATATTATTTCAGCCAATACCCTTGACGACAAGGAAGAAGTTGCGGGAATGTTTGAAAAATACGACCTTGTTGCGATTCCGGTTGTCGATACCGAAAATCGACTTGTCGGAATTATCACGGTTGACGATGCTATCGATGTTTTACAGGAAGAGGCAACCGAGGATGTTGAAAAAATGGCGGCTATTTTGCCTAGTGAGCATAGTTATTTCAAAACGGGAATATTCGAAACCTTCAAGGCCAGAATACCGTGGCTGTTACTGCTGATGATTTCAGCAACATTTACCGGTGCTATTATATCAAGTTTTGAAAGCAGACTTACCATCTATCCTGCGCTTATCGCATTTATACCGATGCTTATGGGAACGGGCGGTAACAGCGGCAGTCAATCTTCGGTAACCATCATCAGAAGTATATCATTGGGTGATGTTGAGTTTAAGGATATATTCCGCGTTCTCTGGAAGGAATTCAGAGTTGCCGTTTGTTGCAGTATTGTTTTGGCGGTTGTAAGTGCTGTTAAGATGTATATTATCGACTATCTGATACTTAACGCCTTTGATCCCAAAAGGGCGTTGGAGGAAATTCTGGTCGTTTCACTGGCGCTTTTATTTACGGTTATCATTTCAAAGATTGTCGGCTGTATTTTGCCGATACTTGCCAAAAAGGTCGGTTTCGACCCTGCAGTTATGGCAAGTCCGTTCATAACAACAATCGTTGATGCCATTTCGTTGCTTGTTTACTTTGCAATCGCATCTTCGGTACTTGGTTTGTAAATATTAAATACCTCTGTCAGGTTTAATGCTTTTGGTGGACATTTCCTGACAGAGGTATTGTTTTTTATCCGATTTTTTTCTGAAGAATCTTCAAAATATCGCAAAGCGGTAGGATCGCAAGGGATAGAAGAAGGGAGAAAAGGAAGTATCTGAAGGGGAGAGTGGAAAGGCCGAAAACAAGTCCGGCAGGAGTTATAACAAGAAGGATAACTATCACAAGGATTGCGATGGTCGAATATGTCATAAATCCGTTTGTCTTCAGATTTGTAGTAAATACCGAACGCGCGGTTTTGATATTGTAAGAGTGAAGTATCTGTGAAAGTGCCAATGTTGCAAATGCCATAGATGCTGCAATTTCAGGAGAAACGGTGTTGCCGATAATATATGCCACAATGGTAAGTGTTGCAATAAACAGAGCATGTATAACTACCGTGAGCAAGGAATGTGAATTGAAAATTCTGCCCGATATTGCAGTGGATTTTTTGTCCATAACATTTTCTTCTGCCTTTTCCATGCTTAACGCTATTGCCGGTGCACAGTCGGTAAGAAGGTTTATCCATAAAAGCGGAACGGCTGCAATGGGCGGAACCGCAAAAATTAATATACATACAAGATATGCAAGAATTTCACCGAAATTGCAACCTAGAAGGTATGCAATTGATTTTTTGATATTGGCAAAAAGACCGCGGCTTTCGCGTATAGCGCTGACGATAGACGAGAAATTATTGTTAGAAATAACGATATCCGCGTTGCCCTTTGCTACATCGGCACCGCGCTTTCCTATGGCACAACCGATATCAGCTGCGGCAAGAGCATCAGCGTCGTCGATACTGTCTCCCGTTATTGTAACGGTTTCGCCCCGAGTCTGTAATGCTTTGATAATTCTGAGTTTATCATTCGTGGAAACACGGGCAAAAACAGAAAACCTGTGGATATCGGAGGCAAGTTCTTCGTCGGAAAGTTCGGCAAGTTCGCTGCCTGAAATGGCAGTGGTACCGTCGGTGAGAATACCTATTCTGCGCGCAACCGCTTTTGCAGTGAGCAGGTTGTCACCCGTTATCATAATGGTGCGGATACCTGCTGTTTTGCAGACTTTGATGCCTTCGATTGCTTCGTTTCTCGGCGGATCGGAAAGACCGATAAGTCCTACAAAATTAAGCCCGTTTTCAATATCTTCGGGATTTGGATTGGCAGGAATTTCGTCAAGTTTCTTGATAGCAATGGCGACCACTCTTAAAGAATCCGACGCCATTTCATCGTTGATTTTGATTATTGATTCCATATCGCAGTCAATACATTTTTCAACAAGTATTTCGGGCGCACCCTTAACAATGGCTATGGGTGTGCCGTTAATCATATTTATACTTGTCATAGTTTTTCTGTCGGAATCAAAAGGTATGGTGGTAAGTCTGGGAAAAAGATTTTCTACATCGCTTTTGGAAAGAGAATTATATTTGACACAGGCATCCATAATGGCGTTTTCGGTGGGGTCGTGATCAAGGGTGGAGCAGGTTGCCGCAAGACGAAGCACTGCGGCGCTGCGGTCGGTAATGGCGCCATCTTCAAAAACGGTCATTTCTGCACCATCGAAAACCCTGTCAACCGACATATGATTTCTGGTAAGGATGCCCGTTTTATCTGAACATATCACGGTTGTTTTTCCAAGTGTTTCTATTGCCTGCGTGTTTTTAATTATAATGTTATCGCGCACTATCCTCTGAATACCCAAAGCAATAACGATAGTGGAGATTGCAGGTAGACTTTCGGGAATCGAAGCCACAGCCAATGCTATGGCGTTCATAAGCATATCAACGGTTACGGTTGCAAAAGGCTCTGTGCTTCTGAAGTTGTGTGCTATTCCTATTATAAAGACCAGAATACAGGAAATAAGCACCATAACATTCACAATTTTGCCCATATTGTCTAATGCTGATTGCAATGGAAGGGTATCGGCACCGGTCTGCTGTATTATTGCAGAGGTATGACCCAGTTCGCTGTTAAGACCGGTCTCAACAACGACTGCTTTTGCGGTTCCGTGAACAACACTGCATCCGGAAAAAACCATATTGATGCGTTCTCCTGCCGGTGTGATATCCTCAACAGTAATATTTGCCTTTTTTTCAACAGGAATGTTTATACCTGATAGATTCAATTCGTTACATCTCAATCCGTCTGCTTCGATTATACGGGCGTCGGCGGTAATGTAGTCGCCTTCTTTCAGGATAATTATATCGCCGGGAACCAATTCATCCGAAGGCAGAAGTTTTTCAACGCCGTCCCTCAGTACAGTGGCATTAGGGTTCGTGATGCTCTTCATAGCGTTTAATGCAGTATCGCCGCGGTAAAGATGATATGCGCTTATAAGAGCGTTTATAACTACGATTGCGATGATCAGCAGGGAGGAGTAGGCGCTTTTAGGCTCATATATCATCGAAACAATAAATGAAATAATTGCTATAAAGGTCAGCGCATAGACCGGCTTTGAATTAAGTTGTGCAAAAAAACGCTTTGAAAATGTGGGGGGTTCAATATTGGTGATAGCATTTCTGCCGTGTTGTTCAAGCCGCATATCGGCAACACCGTTCGGAAGGCCTTTATCTTTATCAACGTTTAATTCTTTTAAGACATCATCAATTTCTGAACTGTGCCATATCATAAACTGTAACTCCATTTCGGTAAAAATAATAAATCCTTAATATTTTACCATTTTTATCCCATAATGTCAAATTACAAAATTAAAGCGTCTGCAGAAAATCATAACTATCGGTATTGTGGCAGTATTCGTTACACAATAAAAAAACAGACCGTTTACCGGAAAGGTAAAGCAGTCTGTTTTAAGTTTCAGAAGAAATTATTCTGCAACAGCGTATTGTGCAGCAAAATCGGAAATGGTGCCATTGTTAAGCATTTTTTCAATGGAAGCATTGATCTTATTAAGTAAATCTTTATTGCCCTTTGCAAC
>JAZOBW010000014.1:0-3333 GCA_045596185.1 Acutalibacteraceae bacterium
TCCATCAAAAGAAGCACCGGTGATATAAAGTTTGAAAAATGCGATGCCGCAGAGTTGTTTGTAAAAACCTCTACCGGCACGGTTAAGGGAAGTTTGCTTACAGAAAAGGTGTTTATTGCACAGTCCGATACGGGAAGTGTTGATGTTCCTAAAACATCAACCGGAGGCAAATGTGAAATCACCACCGATACCGGCAGCATTAAAATTAAAATAGATAAATAAAAATAGCGCTATAACGCTCTGCTTTTTTGCAGAGCGTTATTTTTTGCACCGTAGTAATCCACCACTTGACAAACCGGTCTACATAATGTAGAATATAATTGGTCTACAAGATGTAGAATAAGGGAGGAATATTTATGAGCGATTATCAGATGGGGGTTGTTGAATCACGATTTGCCGATATAATTTGGGAAAACGAACCGATTTCTTCATCGCAACTGGCAAAATATAGTGAAGAACTGCTTAAATGGAAAAAATCCACCACATATACCGTTTTGAAACGACTTTGCGATAAAGGGATTTTTTGTAACCAAAACGGAACTGTTACTTCGCTTGTTTCAAAACAGGAGTTTTATGCACTTCAGAGTGAACGATTTGTAACAGAAACATTTTCGGGGTCACTACCTGCTTTTCTTGCCGCTTTTACAGCAAGAAAGAAACTTACCCCCGAAGAGGTAGAGCATCTGCGCAGAATGGTTGCACAATACGGGGAGGAGTAGCGATGGAGGCTGTATTCATTAAAATACTGAATATGAGTATATCGGCCTTTTGGATATCGCTGGCGGTTATCCTTTTGCGGCTTATACTGAAAAGGGCTCCTAAAAGAATAACTGTTTTTATGTGGGCGTTTGTAGGTATAAGGCTTGTTTGTCCGTTTTCTTTCGAAAGTATGTTCAGTTTGATGCCCAGTGCCGAAACTGTTCCCAGCGGTATTTTATATACCGATACACCCACTATACATAGTGGGATTTCAGCGCTCAATCAAACGGTAAATCCCATAATTTCGCAGTCCCTTGCTCCCGAAGTGGGTGCAAGTGTAAATCCCGCACAGATAATCGCTTTTATTGCCGCAATTATCTGGATCATAGGAATGGTTGGAATGCTTATATATACCGTTTTCAGTTACATTGCAACCTACAGAAAGGTGCGTGAATCGATTCCGTTTGATGATAAAATATTTTTATGTGACCGTATTGATACACCGTTTATTATCGGTATGGTGCGTCCACGTATATATCTGCCTTCACAGATAAGCGAATGTGATATTAAATATGTTATTGCGCACGAAAAGGCACACATAAAGCGAAGGGATAATTGGGCGAAACCGCTTGGATTTTTGTTGCTTACGGTGTATTGGTTTAATCCTATTATATGGTTGGCATATATCCTGTTCTGCAAAGATATGGAACTCGCTTGCGATGAAAGGGTAATCGGTGATATGGGAAACGAGGTAAAAAGACCGTATTCTGAAGCGATAATAAATTGCAGTGCGCCCACAAAAAAGATTGCGGCATCTCCACTTGCTTTTGGTGAGATAGGTGTAAAGGGAAGAATAAAATCGGTACTCAATTATAAAAAACCCGCATTGTGGATAATTATTTTGGCGGTAATAGGCTGCATTGTTATAGGTGTTTGTTTTCTTACCGATCCGCCCACATCGGTGGATGAAGAACTGGGCATTTTTATCGATGGTCAGATATGTGAACATCATTATAGTGAAGGTCATACCGATGAAAACTTTATTGCTGTACACCACAAGGTTTTAGGAATTGATAAATCTTTGAATAAAACAACCGTTTATATGTGGGTACTCTATAAGGAATACAGTTATGAAAATGGCAAGATAATAGAAGAAGCAGCTGCCCATACTCCAACGGCAATTACCGTTAAACGCACAGGAAAACACGGTCATTATGAACTTGTTGAATACTGGGTGCCGAGAGACGGTACTGATTATGCAAAGGACATAACAAGCAAGTTCCCTTGGCGTTTGCGCGTTAAGGCACTTGATTCACAACGATATATCAATGAACAGGATGCTTTTTGCCGCAATGCCGCAGAAGAGTATTTTGCTTCGAATACCGGAAGAATGATGTGGACCTATTCCCCTATGTTAAGTTATACAGCGCACAGTTTTTATCCCTTTGAGTTTGATTTAGATTATACTGATATTACGGCAACTTGTACTAAAGGTATGATGCAGGATCTTGAAACGGAGGGTCAGCCGAAAGATGCAACGCTTTATTTTGAAAAGGGCAAACATATTTACTGGACGCCCAATGAAGCGGTCATTGAAAAAATACCCGAAACATCAAAGGTAACATTCGGTGTATATGACGGAGATGATGAAATATATTCTGCAACGGTTGTATTTGAGTGTGTCTGGCGTGATGCCGGTTCTGCTGATTTTGAAATATACCTTGAAAAATCTAACGGACTGCTGATTACTCAAAAAGATAATGGCGCTTGTTTTGTTGAAAGGGGAAATGCTTCCGTTTCTGATGTGGGAGGCGTAGAAGGTCCTGCGAATGTAATTACTACTGCCGATGTGGAACGACTGAAAGACGAATTTCCAATGTATTTTGACCTTGACACCTCAAAGGGATTAGAGGTATATATCTGGCAGATGGCCGGAAACTCAATTTATTGCGGAGTGTTACCGGGGAAAAACAGAAACTATACAATGTCGGAACTATTGGAACTGCACACTGCACCTGCATCACTTAGTGAGATGCAAACTATTATAGCCTACTATATCGCAAATAAGGGCGCTACAAAAGAAAGCGTAACTATCAATGCTGTTGAGATGCCCCATTCAAGTTATGTATACGTTATTGACGATGAATATAGGCGTCAACTTGAAGAAACCTTCTGGTCGGGAGTGCCTATAATTGCATCTACAAAATACAGTTCTGTTATAGACACCGCAACCTTTGATATTGACGGAGACGGTACAGATGAGGAATGTTCCGTTTTGATCGGCCCAACATCTGGAGTATTTACATTTGTTATATCTGCCTTAGAAAACGGTAAACTTGAATACTCCAATACGTTTATGGATAAAGCCGGAAAATTATCGTTTGTCGAAACCAACAACGGTATGAAACTTCGTCTTGTACCGTATGCGGAAGGCGGTTGTGTTGATTATGCATTTGATATAAAAGACAACAACATCGTTTTGCTTTCGGAATAAAAGTGCGGTTTGAGATTTAATTTCAAACCGCACTTTTATAACTTGACAGCCATTTTGTATTTATGTTAAAATAATAAAAACCTGCCACCGGGTAGGGAATGCTTTTGCATTCGTTTGTGTATCGTTAGGTCTTTGAAGAT
>JAZOBW010000015.1:0-5111 GCA_045596185.1 Acutalibacteraceae bacterium
GCTTACGATATTTTCGGCTAGCGCCTTTGGGCGTACCGGCCATGAAAAACGATTGCTCATTCAATCAAATCCTTTCGGGATATAATCTACAACTGCATTGTAACATTTTATATCCCGAAAGTAAAGCGCTTTTCAAAACAATTCATAGTCCAATATTCTTATTCCCTCAGAGTTTATTTCGATGGCGCCGCTATAATCGCCGAAACCTATTCTTCGGGTGTTTTCGTATGCCTTGGCAATTCCCACCGCACCCATCGTTATACAGCCGAAAACAATAAACCATATTGCAAAACAGCGTAAAAATCTTTTCTTCATTCTATCACAACGTATTCAGTAAACTTTTGAGAGCATTCCCCAAAAGTTCGGCGGAATACTCAACTTCTTCTATAGTATTGCCATCGGTACCGATTTCAATCAACATCGACCCCGTTGTAAGGCTTTCATTATAATTTCTTGACATAAGACTTATCGACCGTGCAAGGGAAGGATACATCACCTCAACAGTCTGTTGCAGACGAACAGCAAGTTTCAGATTTTCCTGCCAATTGGGGAAATTTGTAACGCTGCCGCTTTGAGAACCCATAACCAGCATTATCTGTGCCGCCTTGCGACCGTTTATTTCGGTGGTAAGTTTAACTTTATCGTTATCCCCCGAAGCAATCGCATCGCGGTGCAGATCTATAACTATCTTTATATCGGGATATTTTTCGAGATTATCGCAAACGGTCTGTGCACTGCGCGAATAGCTGCCGTTGTATTCGGGATAATCGTGTACCGTTTTATCGTGAACGGTGACAATACCTGCTTCATTCAGTTTTTTCGCAACAATTTCACCCAGATGCACCATATTTTTGCTGTTATCGGTGGTTCTTGTGACATCGGCATCGGTATAGTAATCCCTGTCCTGCGTCATAAATGTCTCGGTTGTATGGGTATGAATTATAAGAACCTGCGGCTGTGCGTTTTTCTGCACTGTAAACCCCAATGATGACGACAGCATCGTCTTTATATCAATATCAAGTTCGGTATTGTTTTTAAGGTACACATTGTTATAGGAGGTGTTGGCGGTATAGGGAGAAATAAATTTTTCTATAACCTTTCCCTTGGCCTGTGCTTTTGTCGCCGTTTGAACGGCAGTCTCTGGGTTTTGTGGTTCTGTGTTTTCCTGTGCGGGTTTATTTTCGGTCTTTTCCTCCTGCCGGGGCACATCTGCTGTCTGCACAGTCACACTTTGTATTTCCTCTTCAGTCGGCGCACCCACCGCCGAAACACCGTCCGAAAAAAGGACACCGTATCCACTGTGTATTATTATAACGGCGCATATTACCGCCGCTGTGCAAAACCTTGCTATAGCACCCTTGTTGCTCAAAACATACACCGTCCCGATCTGGTTGAAAGTTGTTTCATATCCGTATAACAGTGTATGATAAAATCCAAAAAATTATAACATAAGCGCCCTGATAATATCGGGTTCTATTTCGGGGTGCAGAGCAGTATTCAGCGCCGTAGAAATAATATCGGCGCCCACCTTTATCTGCATATCTATATCCTTGGGTGTTACCATCATTTTTTCGTCCGATGAAATGCCGCTGTGGTCAAAACTGTAGGTTGCCGCCTCGATAACAGTAGGCATACCTATCGCAATTACAGGCACCCCAAGGCTTTGAAAATCAAGACTTTTTCTTGCATTATGAACACCCGACCCCGGTGTTATTCCCGTATCGGATATCTGCACGGTGGTGCAAAGTCTTTCGGGGCGCCGTGCGGCAAGGGCATCTATTGCAATAACGGCATCTGGCTTAATTCTTTCACACGCTGCCGATACCATCTCTGCCGCCTCTACCCCCGTTTTTCCTATCACACCTGTCGCTATTGCCGATACCGCCGACATTCTCTCAACACCCAATATACGGGATAACTGACCCTTTATATGTCTTGTAACCAGTATTTTATCGGCAACCATCGGCCCCAATGCATCGGGGGTTATATCGGCGTTTCCCAGACCTGCAATCATTACATTCTCCACTTTATCTGTGAGCATAGACGATACCGCTTTTGCTATTATTTCTTCCAGCGGTTTGGTATCCGCCATATTTTCGGGTCGGTCAAACCGAAGGGTAATATATCTGCCAATAGGCTTTTCGAGTGCCGCTGCCGCCGCTGCATCGATTATCTCGACCTCGGCAACGGTTATCCCCTTATATTCGCTTTCCTTGCTTACGGCACCCGAAAGTTTCTCGGTATGCATTTCCTGTATTTCGGAAATAAGGTCTGTTCTGATGCTCAAAAAATCACTTTCCTTTCTTTTTATTATTGCTCAAAAAAAAGAAATGTTGCATTTACAAAATGCATTTTTTGTGGCATAATATTTAAGCAGTTAAAGAGATAAAAGGCGGCGAGCGAAACCGTAACGGGTTCGATTCTCGTCAGCCTAGAGAAGGATTTTTTATGGTAATTGATTTTCATACACACGCTTTTCCCGACAGCATCGCCGAACGCGCCATAGCATCTCTTGTTAAAGGGTGCGACGGAAGATACACCCCCTGCAGTAACGGCACCCTTTCGGGACTTACTGCAAATATGGAAAAATTCAATGTGGATATTTCGGTGGTTCAACCCATCGTAACAAAGATGAGCCAAACCAAAGGCATAAATGAATGGGCGTATGAAATATGCAGCGACCGCATTATTTCATTCGGAGGCATCTTCCCCCACACAGATGACTACAAGCGCGATGTTGACTTTGTATGCAGTCTTGGCCTCAAGGGGGTTAAACTTCATCCCGAATATCAGAATTTTACCATCGATGCACCCAAAATGCTTAAAATATACGACTATATGCTTAGCCGCGGACTTATAATTCTTTTCCACGCCGGATTTGATCCTGCATTTCCACCACCCTATCACAGCAGTCCGAAACAGTTTGCCGATATTGCGAATCAGATGCGTGGCGGCACTATTATTGCAGCCCACCTCGGCGGACAACAACAGTGGGACGATGTTGAACGGTACATCGTAGGCACCGATATTTATATCGACACCTCTATGGGGTTTGATTACTATCCCCACGACCAGTTTTTGCGGATAGTAAAAAACCACGGCGCTGATAAGATACTTTTCGGTTCCGACTCTCCTTGGAGCCGTGCCGACGAGGAATTAAAAGCGCTACGCTCCCTCCCCCTTTCCGACAGCGAAAGGGAACTGATACTTCACGGCAACGCCCAAAGATTATTGGGCATATAAAAAATCACCAACAACTTTGACTATCCCTGAAGCAAATGCTCAGATTGATAGATTACGGGTTGTTGGTGATTTTATTTTTTATTCTTTTACCAGAAAGTGAAACTTAATATCATTCCGATTATTCCGCCAAGATACAGCGGTATAGAAGTTTTATATCCGGCCGAAAAAAGCACTATAAGATATGATACAGCGGCAAAAACAATGTACAAAATAAGATATACGATAAAACTCCATATCACAAGAAATCCGGAATCATATATATTCAAACTTATACTGTAAATTCCGCTTAACAGATTAAACAGAAGTTGAAGTATCAATAGAAAATAACCGCCGTAGAAGGTCTTTTTCGGCGATAATTTACCGCCGATAATTGCACCCGCCAGCGACAGCGCCACAGCCAATGCAATGATCCATATATAATTTTGCGTTATAAACTGATTGATATTCTGACAGATCTCGTTTGCGGCACCACCGATAATCATCAGCATAAAAGCCACAATAAAAATACCGCCACCTGCACCGAAAAATACAATAATCATATTGACCCTTGCACAAATTCTGCTATCTTTTTGGAAATAACAAACGGTGCCACGAAAACGCCTAAAAAGAAGGAAAGCATTCCTTTGATAACATAATATGCTATCCAACCGCCGACCGGCATTATCAGAAATATGTTCGGTGTTATTTTATTAAGTGCTTGCCAACCGAAATAACCGCAAAAAATTGCTACGATCACAGCCACAAATGACAGATTTTCAAATACGACCAAGAATAGATACATAAGCCCCATAACCACAAAATACAGTGCCGCTATTATTGCGTATTTTCCGACAGGTGAAAGCAAAAAGTTTTTAATTGATGATTTATTTTCCATATTATCCCTCCTGAAAGTACAATATAAATATACTATAGTATTTTAATATTGTCAAGCAATATTTTTATAATAGTATTGCAATCTTTTATTGGGAGTGGTTATAATGTTCGGTAATAAAATAAAACAACTGCGCCTCTCTTTAGGGCTGAATCAGGTAGAGTTTGGCCGTTCACTTAATGTAACAAAACAAAGTGTTTGCAACTGGGAAAACGGAAACATTCAACCTTCTATAGATATGCTTATCAAAATTTCCGAAACCTATTCGGTAAGCACCGACTACCTGCTGGGACTTACCAAAGATAGAATGATAGACACCGAAGGTTTAACCGACAGGCAAATTTCTTATATCCAAAGTTTGATAAACGATTTGCGGAATAAATAGCAAAAGAACCGAGCATCAACTCGGTTCTTTTTTTATCAAAACTCATATCCAAATGTAGCCGCCATTACTGCTTTAATGGTGTGCATACGGTTTTCGGCTTCATCGAAAACTATCGACTGTGCGCTTTCGAACACCTCGTCGGTGACCTCCATACAGTCAATGCCGAAGCGCTTATTTATATCCTTACCGACCGTTGTGTTAAGATCGTGGAAAGCGGGCAAACAGTGCATAAAGCGGCACTGCTCACCTGCAGTTTTCATAAGAGTGCTGTTTACCTGATAGGGGGAAAGTTCCTTAATGCGCTCGTCCCAGACCTCGTCAGGTTCGCCCATAGATACCCAGACATCGGTATAAATAACACTGGCGCCCTTTACGGCATCGGCGGGGTCTTCATTGAATTCGAGTACGGCACCGGTCTGCTTGGCAATTTCCTGACACTGCTCTACCAAAACGGCATCGGGAAAATACTTTTTGGGTGCGCAGGCAACAAAGTGCATACCCATCTTTGCACACACAACCATAAGAGAGTTACCCATGTTGTAACGCGCATCACCCATATAAACAAGTTTGATGTTTTTAAGTGAGCCGAAATGTTACTTTATAGTAAGAAAA
>JAZOBW010000016.1:0-9422 GCA_045596185.1 Acutalibacteraceae bacterium
CAGAGTTTGCTAACATCATCCCCGTATTCGAGAAGAAGTACAATGGCGAGATCAAGGTTGAAGTTCAGGAACTTGCCTCCTCCCTTTACGACATCACTTCTAAGTGGACTTCTCTTGCAGCAGCAAACAAACTTCCCGATGTTGTAATCGGTTCTGAGAACTTTGGTTACATCATGCAGCAGGGTTGGGCATATCCGCTCGATAACCTCCTCGCTGCTGACCAGTACAAGGACGATGTTCTTGAGATGGGTCTTGACAGATACAGATACGAAGGCAAACTTTATGCACTTCCTTTCCGTCTCCAGTTCAACACTATGTTCGTAAACGATGACCTTATTGATACCCTTAACCTCAAGAAGCCCGGTTATGATTGGACCATCAGCCAGTTTAAGGATCTTGCTAATAAGGCAACCACAACTGAGTATTCCGGTCTTAACTATATGTACAATGAATCTGAACCTACCTACGGCTTCGATGCAAAGATTATGTCTGCATACCTGCCCGATGGTTACGAGCAGTTCGGTTACAATATGAAGGAAGGCAAGTTCAGCCTTCAGGCAAACAACGCATGGGTAAACAGCCATGCAATCTGCGAAGAACTTAAAGCAGTTCCCGGTCTTGTATCTGACCACCTTAAGGACTATTCACTTCGCAACAACGGCCAGAGCGATGACTACGATAAGAAGTTCGGTAAGAATGCAGACGCATTCGTTTCCGGTAAGGTTCTTTTCGGTAACCACAACACCTGGCAGTTCGACTGGTTTGCAAATACCCTTACTTATGACTGCGATATGTACCCGATGCCCACAGCTGACGGTCTTGCACAGCGTATCCAGACACACGTTGACTTCGTATTTATGAATTCCAAGTGTGATCAGAGCAACTACAAGGCTGCATACGCACTTTGCCGTTTCCTTTCTTATGATACCGACGGTTGTATCGCACGTATCGACTACTCTGCCAACAAGTCTGAAGCAGAACAGGGTCAGCTTATCTTCTACGGTCCTGCAAGTGAGAGCAAGCAGGTTCTTGATGCATTCAGAAACGAACCCGTATATCCGGACGGTCTGAAATACATCCTCAACAAGATCGTTACTGATCCCGCACATACCCTCGTTGCTGACTGCAACAAGGTAGTTCCGGACTTCTGGAGCAATGTTGACCAGTACCGTGAAGATGCCGATGAAAAGATCGCTAAGGGCGCAGCAGAACCCAGCGCATTGGTTGTTGACCTTGAGACCAAGATTAATGATGCAATGAAGACTACCCTGAGTTACCTTTCCAAGAAGGTTAAGAAGAATCAGGAAGAGTTCTATGCTTCACATCCCTACGAGGCTAAGTAATTCGAACTCATAACTTTACGGAGGTTGTAGCATACATAGGTTGTGTTACAACCTCCTTTTTGATTAGATATCTTGGACAACCGCATTCCAATGCGGTATGCGGTTAGCGAGAAGCGACCACCGCGTTATAATGATTGAGAGGACGATATGATGAAGATTAAATTTAGAGCATTAAGTCGAATGCTGTCGCTTCTGCTGGTCCTTTCGTTGGTGTTGGTTCCGTTCTGTACACTTGATGTATCGGCGGCAAAAAAAGACAAAACACCAATAAGGCAGAGCACGGCGGATACGACTTATTACAGCTGGATCACCATTAAGGATGAAAACATTCTTGCAACGGCCGGTGTCAATGCTATGCAGATTGCTGCAGGCCAACCCGCTATTCAGGAAGATGGATACTACCTTAGTCCTAATGATGCTGTTACAGTAACTCTTTCGCTCAGCGAAGCTGGAAAGTATGCCATATTGCTCGACTATAAAATGGTTGAGGGCAGACTCAGCGACAGCACTATGGAGATTTCCACACCCGAAGAGGCAGTCTTAACATCTGTATATGGCTTGTGGCAGGACGAGACGAAGGATTACAATCACGACCGTTATGGTAATGAGGTAACCTCAAATCAGGTCCTGCTTGATGAGTTTACAAAGGATTATGTCCGTGACTCCAGATCACTTGATATGAATCCTTCCCTTTTCGAATTCAAGGCAGGAACAGTAACCGTTAAGGTTGCAAACCGCGATGAGGATATCATTTTGCGCAGTGTTTCGATTGTACGCCTTGAAAAAATTCCTACATATGAAGAATACTGTGCATCTATCGATGATAAATCTTCCGATGTCGGAACAATTACCATCGAAGGAGAGGACTATGCTGTAAAGTCAGACTCCTATATCCGTTCACAGTCTAAACAGAACGCCGCTGTATATCCCTACAGCCCGTATGAAAAATATCTTTCCACTATCGACTGCGGTTCTTATGATTCTGCCGGACAGCGTGTAATGTGGAATTTCACCGTTAAAAAAACCGGTTGGTATCAGATAGCCCTTCACTATTCGCAGCCCGAAAAGGAAGGTATGTCTACCTACCGCGACATTGAAATCGACGGCGAAGTACTTTTTGAAGAAATGCTTGAAGTTGCGTTCCCCTATACGGGTAACGGATTTAAGAACTTGACTGTAACCGATAAGAATGACAAACCCGTCAAGGTTTATCTTGAAAAGGGTAGGCATACAATCGGTTTATATACACAGGCCTGCGCTATGCAGCCTTTCCTTGACGAATTTACCGAGATTATCGCTGAAATTTCCGATATAGGTCTTTCCTTGCAGCAGATTGCAGGCAGCAGTGCTGATAGCACCCGTACTTGGGATATTGAAACCTATATTCCGGGTATTATTGATAAACTTACCGGAATTCAGAACCGCCTGCTTGAACTTTACGATGAGATGGCTTCTGTTTCCGGAACTACACCTTCAAGTTGTATAAACCTTAAGACCGCTTCAGGTATCATTAAACAACTTCTTAAGAAACCGAAGAAGTTACCTGCAAAGGTTTCACAACTTAGTATCGGTACCGGTTCTATAACCGACCTTATTGCATCTTTGCAAAATGATATTCGTTTGCAGGGTATCGCTCTTGACCGTTTGTATGTTTACGGCGAGGATGAGACACTTCCACGCGAAAAGGCAAACTTCTTTGTCGCTGCTGGAGCCAGTATAAAAAGATTTGTTTATTCTCTCTTTAATACAGACGGTGCCTATGCGGCAACATCTGCCGACGAGGGCGTACTCAATGTTTGGGTAAACCGTTCTATTACCTATGTTGAAACACTTCAACTTCTTACCGACTCCTACTTCACACCTGAATCGGGTATCGAGGTACAGTTCTCGGTAATGCCGGATGCTAACAAACTTATTCTTGCGAATGCATCTAATACCTGCCCCGATGTTGCCTTAGGTGTAATGTTTGATACACCTTATCAGTTAGGCCTTCGTGGCGCGGCACACGAACTTTCTTCATATCCCGGTTTTGCCGAAATATGCGAGAAATACTACAATATTGCCGACCTTGATCCCTATGTTTACGATGGTAAGTTCTACGGAATGCCTGAAACAATGCAGTTCTATGTTCTTATGTACCGTCAGGATATTCTTGATAAGATCAAGATAGATCTTCCCCAGACATGGGACGATGTTGCAAATATTATGCCTGTACTGCGCAGAAACGGTATGACTTTCTATATGCCTCTTTCTTCCTATACAGGTACCAAGGGTCTTGATGGTCTGCTTCCCTTGTTCTTCCAGTATGATGCTGAACTTTATGCAGACGATGCTATGAGTGTTAAGTTCAACTCTACAAACGGCATCAAGGCTTTTGAAACCCTTACCGATCTGTATTCACTTTACAGTGTACAGAACAATATGCCCAGTTTCTATAACAACTTCCGTTACGGCGTATCGCCTATCGGTATCGGTAACTTCTCGAACTATATGCAGGTTTACTATGCTGCTCCTGAAATTGCCGACGCTTGGTCTATCACTCTTGCACCCGGCGCTATGGACGAAAATGGCAACATCAATCGTCAGCAGATGTCGGTTGACCGCGGACTCCTTGTTATGGAAAGCAGCAAACTTAAGGATGAGGCATGGGAGTTCATCAAGTGGTGGATGTCCGATGACACTCAGAACGAATTCGGTCACACAATGCTCGTTAAGTTTGGTTCCGGCTTCATCTGGAATAGTGCTAACAAGGATGCATTCTCCAGAATGTCCCTTCCTGCAGACGACCGCGACCTTATAGTTGAACAGTGGAAATATTCACAAAACTACCGCAACCTGCCTGTAACATATATGCTTCAGCGTGAACTCAGTGACGCTTGGTATGAAGTTGTTAACGAGGGTACACCTGCCCGTATAGCACTTAATGAAGCAGCAGTTACGGTAAATACCGAACTTAAGGTAAAACTTGCCGAGTTCGATTATATCGATGAAGAAGGCAATGTCCTCAAAGACTATAATATGGACAGCGTAGAGGATATACTTGCTAAACTCAAGGAAAAGGGGGGTGAAGAATGATGAAGAAATTAAGACCTACAAACTTTTTGGATAAGTTTTCGTGCTATTTCCTTTTAGCACCGTTTCTCATCCTCTTCCTTACCTTCATTATCCTTCCTATCCTTATTGCGATAGTTCTTTCATTTACTGATTTTAACAGTGTTCAGTTTCCGGATTTTGTATTTCTGGATAACTACATAAGAATTTTCACAAGCGACTCGGTCTTCTCGATGAAAATTCTACCCAACACCATTCTTTATGCAGTGCTTGTTGGTCCCGGCGGTTATATTCTATCCTTCATTATGGCATGGATAATCGCTCAGTTGACCAAGACTCCCAGAACAATACTTGCGATTTTGCTGTATTCGCCTTCGATGACTGCCGGTGTTACCGTTACCACCATCTGGCGTGTTCTGTTCTCGGGTGACCGTACCGGTTATCTCAACTATGTTCTTCTTGAATTTGGTGTTATTCAGGAACCCATAACATGGTTGCAGTCAGAAGATTTCTTGTTGCCCATTATGATCATTGTTGCTCTTTGGTCCAGTATGGGTATCGGATTCTTGTCAATGCTTTCCGGTATTTTGAATGTTAACGCGGAACTCTACGAAGCGGCCCACCTCGACGGTGTTAAGAATCGTTTCCAGGAGGTTATTTATGTAACCATTCCGTCCATTCGTCCTCAGATGCTTTTCGGTGCTGTTATGGCGATCGTTAACACCTTCAACTCCACCGGTCTCGGTGTTCAACTTTCAGGTTCGAACCCAACACCCGGATACGCCGGCTCCCTTATTGTTAACCATGTTGACGACTTTGGATATATTCGTTACGAAATGGGATATGCAGCGGCACTTTCCGTGGTACTGCTTTTGATTATCTGGCTTTTCTCACAAGTAGCATATAAACTATTTAGCGACAAAGATTAAGAAGGAGGTATTATGCTGTGGCGAGACTTCGTACGATTACTATAAATCCCGACCGCTTCGAGCGTACGCAGATTAAATTCTATTTAATTCTGCTTCCCTTCTTATTTGTGGTCGCATTACCTATCGTTTATATTGTATCTTCGGCATTCAAACCCACCGAGGAATTGTTTGCCTATCCGCCTCGTTTTTTGGCGCATAGTCCTACCACTCAGAACTTTGTAAAATTATTCGAGGCTTCCGATAATACAACCTTCCCGCTTACGATATATCTTTTCAACAGTATTATCGTAACACTTGCCGTTGTATTTTTGGGAATCGTTTTTTCATCGGCTGCTGCCTACTCCCTTTCCAAACTTAAATTTAAGGGAAGAGAACTCATCTCCAAGGCAAACACCCTTTCGATGATGTTCGTTGCAACCGCCGTAAGTATTCCGAGATATCTTATTATCAAGGAACTTGGCTTGCTTGATACTTTTGTTATCAATATCATTCCGATGCTTGCTTCTCCCGTTTCGGTATTCCTACTCAAACAGTTTATCGATCAGGTGCCCGATGCACTCGTAGAAGCGGCTCGAATAGAGGGCGCCAGTGATTACCGCATTTTGTTTAAGATCGTTATTCCGATTATAAAGCCTGCATTGGCAACAGTCGGTATCGTTCTTTTCCAGGCATCGTGGAACAATATGGAATCCTCAAACCTCTTTATTAACCGCGAGGCACTCAAGACCTTTGCATTCTATATGAACTCGTTGGCCGCCATTGAAAACGGCGTAGCGGGTGTCGGTCTTCAGGCTGCCGCCTCACTTATAATGTTTGTACCGAATATTGTCCTGTTCGTCATAATGCAGTCCCGCGTTATGGATACCATGGCAAGTTCCGGTATTAAGTAAGGGGAGGGGAAGTGCTATGACAAAAACTCGCAAACTTTTAAGCAGAGCGATTATATGCGTTGTCTTCCTGCTTACCCTTATAGTTGCTGTTTCGCCTGCCGCATCGGCATACGAGGCAACAAACTACACCTACACCATTTCTGCCGACGGCGATTGGCTCAGAACACAGGATGCATACCTTGTTTCCAATGTTATTCTGAAAAAGGCTGGTCTTTCTTCTCCGTCCGATATGGTAGTAAAAAACGACATCATCTATGTTGCCGATACCGGAAACTCCCGTGTATATTCTGAAAATATTAAAACGGGTGAAAGTTTCATTTACGGTGAGGGAACCCTCGAAAATCCTACCGGCGTATTTGTAAATGATGAAGGATACATCTTTGTAGCAGACAGCGGCAAAAAGGCTGTTATGGTATACGCTCCCGATGGTGAACTCCGTAACTCTTACGATCGTCCTACAACCAATACTTTCGGTCAGAATACTCAGTATATTCCGTCCAAGGTTGCTGTTAACGATGCCGGTATTCTTTACATAGTATCCGAAGGTTCATACGATGGTATGATCCAGATAGACAAAGAAGGCAACTTCCTCGGTTATTTCGGTTATAACAATAACCCGATGAAGTTCAAAGACTATATGATGGAGATATTCTTTACCGAAGCACAGAAGAATAAGATCCTCAACCGTCTGCCGTATTCATTCGGTAACCTTGCTATGGATGAAAAGGGACTTGTATATTCTACAACTCTTTCCATCAAAGGAAATGCCGTAAAGCGTCACGATATATCGGGTCAGAACCTTCTGCCCACCGACATGGACGATGAAACAAACTTCGTTGATATTGCTATTGGTAATTACGGTCAGATATATGCCGTAACCCAAACCGGACTTTTGTTTGAGTACGATACCGACGGTAACCTTCTCTTCTCTCTAGGTGGTCTTGCCATCGCAAACGAAAGAGGCGGTCTTATAGCGGTTGCTTCCAGTGTCGCTACCGACGAATATGGTAATGTATACATTCTTGACAACGAGCGTGATATAGTTCATGTCCTTTGTCCTACCGCAATGGCAGCCTCCGTTCACGAGGCGATGGACCTTTATAACAACGGTCATTACGAGGATAGTAAAACTGTTTGGGAACACGTTTCACTTATTATCGGTAATTCTCGTATTTCCGAAAACGGCATAGCAAACTGCTTGTTCCAACTTGAAGATTACGAGGGCGCTGCTACTCACTATCGTACTGCAGAAAACCGTGACGGTTATTCAGATTCTTATTGGCAGATAAGAAGTGAGCAGATCAAGCAGATAATTCCGTACTTCCTTGGTGTTATAATTCTGCTGATGATTGCCTATTTCATTATGGGCAAATATCGTGCAAAGCATCCCAAGAAGAAGCGTGAAATGTCTAAATTCGAGATGGATATGCGTCTTGTCCTCAGGACTCTCCGTCATCCGATAGACAGTTTCTACGATATTCGTCGTACCGGCGCAGGAAGTTTCCTTTCTGCAACAGTAATATATATTGCGGCATATATCGTATTTGTTTTGAACTTTATATTCCGCGGCTTCGTTGTAAGTTACAACACACCGGAAAATACATCTATCGTTTATGTAACGGTACTTTTCCTTGTTCCTGTTGCACTGTTCATAATCAGTAACTTCTTCGTTGGTGAAATCAACGAGAGTGAGGCCCGTTTCAGGGATATCTATGTTGCTACTGCTTATGTAACATCTCCGTTTGTTGTAATAATGCCCTTCATAATTGCAATTTCGCACTTTATGACTCAGGCAGAAAGCCGAATTCTCGGACTTATTTCAATTGTTATTTATGCATGGGTGGTTGTACTGCTTTGGATTTCTACAAAGGAAATTCACGCGTATACCGTTCCCAAAACTATTGTAAACCTGCTTCTCACTATATTCTTGATGTGCGTAATTATTCTTGCCGCATCCTTGCTTGGAATGTTCTGGGATCAGTTGCTCGACTTTATAACATCTATTATCAAGGAGGTGCAGTACCGTGCTACGTAAAGGGAAGATATTTATAATTCTTGCTGCAGTAGTACTCTGCGTTGCTTTACTTGCACAGGCTGCTGCTCCGAATGTTCTTGAAAGTGTCGTTGTAGACGGCACCGATTCTGAAAGTCCCTATGCAACATGGCAGTCCAATCGTTTTACCCACAAAATGGATAACACGATTGATACCGTTGTTTGCGGACTTGATGGATTTACACTTGTTTCAGAAAATGAAAATCTTGCTCTTTATATAAATGAAGAGACTGCATCTATCCGTATTCAGAACAAGAAAAACGGATATGTGTGGGGTGGCCTTTCTGAAGAACAGACCGCAGATATGAACGATACATGGACTGCTTTTTCAAATTCCATAGTAAGTATCGAATATCTTAATACTGGTGCTAACATCAAAAAGATTGGCTGCGGCGACGATGATGCAATCACTAAATTCAAATATGAAGATAACAAGATAATATGCGATGTATCTTTCCGCAGAATCGGCATTTCCCTTACTGCTTCTGTTGAACTTACTGATGACAGTATAGTTTTTGCGGTAGATGATAAGAGTATAAAGGAAACAAACGAAGAATACTTCCTTGCAAACCTTTATTTCTGCCCCTTCCTTGGTGCTACATACGGAAGTGAAACTCCCGGTTATATGTTTGTGCCGGATGGCAGCGGTGCCCTTATCAGATTTAAGGATCCTACCGAATACTTAACCGGTTATTCGGCTCGTGTTTACGGCCTGGACTATGCTATAGATAACCTTCTGGTTGTTAATAACCTCGGTTCAACCCGTCCGAATGACTTTGCAAAGAACGAGGAAACTATTTCAATGCCGATTTACGGTATTGTACATGGCAATAAGCAGAACGCCCTGTTCGGTCACATCAATAATGGTGCCGAATATGCCTCCGTTTTTGCAACACCTGCCGGTCTCTATACTGATTTTAACTGGTGCGGTGCATACTTTATTTACCATCAGGTATACCAGCAGCCAATCGAACGCGGCGGTGCGGGTATTCAGGTGGTTCAGAAGGAAAGAAATAATGTAGATCCCAAACTCTCGGTATATCTGCTTGAAAATGAAGATGCAGATTATATAGGTATGGCAAACCTTTACAGCGATATTCTTACCGAAAAGAAGATGCTTCCTGCATCGTTGTCTGAAACTCCTACACTGTCACTC
>JAZOBW010000017.1:0-21495 GCA_045596185.1 Acutalibacteraceae bacterium
GCACAGACCATCACCGGTATTCGCAGAGTTTCGAAGCCGGGTCTGCGCATCTACACCAATGTAGAGGATATGCCTAAGGTTATGAAAGGCCTTGGCGTAGCAATCCTTTCCACCTCTAAGGGAATTATGACAGACAAGCAGGCACGCCGCGAAAACGTTGGCGGAGAAGTCCTCGCTTTCGTCTGGTAAGGGAGGTGCAAAGGTAATGTCAAGAATAGGAAAAATGCCTATAGCAATCCCCGCAGGTGTTACTGTTAAGATTGAAGGTAACGCAATTTCCGTTAAGGGCCCCAAGGGTGAACTTAACTACACCTTCAACCCCGACATCACCGTTGCTGTGGAGGGCGACGTTATCAATGTAACACGTCCTTCCGACAACAAAACACACCGCGCAATGCACGGTCTTACCCGTACACTCGTTGCAAATATGATAACAGGTGTAACCGAGGGTTACTCAAAGGAACTTGAGGTAAACGGTGTTGGTTACCGTGTTCAGAAGCAGGGTAGCAACCTTGTAATGAATCTTGGATATTCTCATCAGGTTATTATGCCTGAAATAGAGGGTATCTCTATCGAAGTACCGAATCCTAACAAGATAATTGTTAGCGGTGCCGATAAGCAACTCGTAGGTCAGTTCGCAGCAGACATCCGCAAGAAGCGTCCGCCGGAGCCTTATAAGGGCAAGGGTATCAAGTACGCCGGTGAGCATATCCGCCGCAAGGAGGGTAAGGCCGCCAAGGGTGGTAAGAAGTAATAGTAAGGAGTGTTATTCAAAATGGTTAATAAACCTGACAGCAATAAGGCACGTATCAAGCGCCATGCTCGTGTTCGTTCCAAGATTAGCGGCACTCCCGAGTGCCCCCGTCTTGATGTATTCCGCTCCAACAGCAATATCTACGCCCAGCTTATCGATGATGTAAACGGAGTAACCGTTGCAGCAGCAAGTTCTAACGAGAAGGACTTCGGTCTTTCCGGCAGCAACTGCGAGGGTGCCCGTAAGGTTGGACAATTAATAGCTGAACGCGCTACCGCGAAGGGTATCTCCGAGGTCGTTTTCGACCGCGGCGGCTACATCTATCACGGTCGTGTCAAGGAGCTTGCCGAAGGTGCCCGTGAGGGCGGCCTCAAGTTCTAAGAAGGAGGAGGAATACTTTTGGCTACTAATATTGACGCATCAACTTTAGATTTACAGGAGCGCGTTGTTGCTATCAACCGCGTTTCCAAGACTGTCAAGGGCGGACGCATTATGAAGTTCTCCGCACTTGTAGTTGTAGGCGACGGTAACGGTATCGTCGGCTACGGTATGGGTAAGGCCGGCGAAGTTCCGGACGCTATCCGTAAGGGCATCGAGGATGCCAAAAAGAATCTTATAAAGGTATCTCTTAAGGGAACTACTATCCCCCACGAGATTATCGGAGAGTTCGGCGCAGGTCGTGTGCTTCTTAAGCCCGCTGCCCCCGGTACCGGTGTTATCGCCGGCGGCGCTGTCCGTGCCGTTGTAGAAATCGTCGGCATCAAGGGTATCCGTACAAAGGCTCTTCGTTCAAACAATCCGTGCAATGTCGTTCGCGCTACCGTTGCAGGTCTTGCAGCACTTCGTGACGCAGAACAGGTTGCAGCAGTCCGTGGCAAATCTGTCAAGGAAATTATAGGTTAAGGAGGAGCAGCACTATGGCAACAAAGAAAAAGGCTGCCGGCCTTACTGTAACGCTCGTTAAGAGCACAATCGGTTCTAAAAAGGATCAGATTGCAACCGCTCATGCACTCGGTCTCCACAAAATCGGCGATGTTTCGGTTCAGCCCGACAACGCTCAGACCAGAGGTAAGATCAACAAGATCGCTCACCTTCTGGAAGTTACCGAGGGTTAAGTGTTCAAGATGTCACTTCGGTGACCAAGCGGTTTTATAACCGTTCGAATTTAACAAGGAGGTGCGAATTATGAAATTGCATGAATTGTCTCCGGCTGTCGGTTCCACAAAGGAATCGAAGCGTATAGGCAGAGGTCATGGTTCCGGCAACGGTAAAACTGCCGGAAAGGGCCACAAAGGCCAGAAGGCACGTTCCGGCAGCGGAATGAGACCCGGTTTTGAAGGCGGTCAGATGCCCCTTCAGAGACGTGTTCCGAAGCGTGGCTTCAACAACATTTTTGCTGAAAAATGGGTGGCCATCAATGTTGCTGCTCTCGAAGTTTTCGAGGATGGCGCTGTAGTTGATGCTGCCGCATTGATCGAAAAAGGAATCATCAAAAAGGCGGGGCTTCCGGTAAAGGTTTTGGGCAACGGCAACCTCACTAAGAAACTTACCGTTAACCTTAACGCATTTTCTGCTTCCGCCGCAGAGAAGATCAACGCTGCGGGCGGAAAGGCTGAGGTGATCTGATATGCTGGAAACCTTAAAAAATGCCTGGCGTGTCAAAGAACTCCGCAATAAGATTTTCTTTACGATCTTTATAATTGCGATCTTTCGTATAGGATCCTATATTCCGGTTCCCTATATCGATGCATCCGCATTAAAGGCCGCTGAATCGGGCGTAAATGAATTCTTCAATTACCTCTCAATTCTTACCGGCGGTGGCTTTGAGTACGGCGCAATCTTCGCAATGTCGGTTACCCCGTACATCAATGCTTCAATTATAGTTCAGTTGCTTTGCGTTGCTATCCCCTATCTGGAGAGACTCTCCAAAGAGGGCGAGGAAGGCAGAAAGAAACTTGCTTCCATCACCCGTTACGCAACAGTTATTCTGTCGCTTATTCAGGGTACTGCATATTTCTTCTACCTTAAGGGCAACAACTACCTTACCGTAAGCGGCGCCGGTTACACCGTATTTGCCGCATTCGTTATCATTCTTGCATTTACTGCCGGTTCGGCACTTGTTATGTGGCTGGGCGAGCAGATAGATGTTAAGGGTATCGGCAACGGTATTTCCATTCTGTTGTTTGCGGGTATTATCTCCCGTGGACCGAACGCCCTTCAGGCGCTTATTGGCTACTGGAATACCAATCAGCAGATAGCGGTTATCGCTATTGTGATAGTATTCCTTATCCTGATTGCATTCATCGTATGGATGACCAATGCAGAGCGTCGTATTCCGGTACAGTATGCAAAGCGTGTCGTCGGTAATAAAATGTACGGCGGCCAGAACACACACATTCCGATCAAGGTCAATATGTCCGGTGTTATGCCGGTTATCTTCGCAAGTTCTATACTGATGCTTCCGACTATGATTCTCAGTTTTATGGGAACAGATCTGAAGTCACAGTTCAGTCAGCAGATGTATAAGTTCCTGGCGCTTTTCAGCACTCAGGGCGTTTTCTACGCTGTTCTCTACTTCTTTATGATCATCGGTTTTGCATATTTCTATGCAACCATTCAGTTCAATCCGGTAGAGATGGCAAACAATCTGCGTAAGAACGGCGGCGCTGTTCCGGGTATTCGCCCCGGCAAACCGACCTCTGATTTTATTTCCAAAATTTTGTCAAGAATAACACTGTTGGGTGCTATATTCCTCAGCGTTATCGCAATCCTCCCCATAATCGTAGGCTCCGTTGGCGAGATCAATATCAGCCTTGGCGGTACCTCGATCCTGATTATGGTTGGTGTTGCACTTGACATCGTCAGAAACCTTGAATCCCAGATGATGATGCGTCATTATAAGGGATTCCTCGACTGATAAAAAAGGGGTATTTATAATGAAACTCATTCTTTTAGGAGCCCCCGGTGCCGGTAAAGGCACACAGGCGGAAATCATTTCCGAAAAATACAATATCCCGACCATTTCAACCGGCAACATTATCCGTGCTGCACTTAAAAACGGTACCGAAATGGGACTTAAAGCAAAGGCTTATATCGATGCAGGCGAACTTGTTCCGGATGAGGTTGTAATCGGCATCATCCGTGAGCGCCTTGCAGAGGATGATTGTGCCGCGGGCTTTATCCTTGTCGGATTTCCCCGCACAATTCCTCAGGCAGAAGCCCTTGACACTATGGGAATTGCGGTTGACGCTGCACTTTCTATCGAGGTCGCTGACGAGGAGATCGTTAAGCGTATGTCGGGCAGACGCGTTTGTGAGTCTTGCGGAGCAAGTTATCACACCATCTTTAAGAAACCTGCTAAAGAGGGTGTATGTAATGCTTGCGGCGGCAACCTTGTTATCCGTAAGGATGACGAGCCGGAAACCGTGCTTAACCGTCTTTCGGTTTATCACGAGCAGACCGAGCCGCTTAAAGACTTCTATAAAGCAGCAGGTAAACTCATCACTGTAGAGGGTCAGGAGGAGTTGGCTGATACAACAGCCCTCGTTCTCTCGGCACTTTCGGAGATATAAGTATGATAGTGCTGAAAACCGGTCGTGAACTTACGATAATGCGCGAAGCGTGCAGAATATCGGCCGCAGCATTACAACTAGTTGGCAATGCGGTCGAGCCCGGCGTTACAACCGCCGAACTCGACGCCTTAGCCGAGAAGTATATTTTAAGTCAGGGCGCAGTTCCTAACTTCAAAAACTATCAAGGCTATCCGGCAACCGCATGTATATCTATCAACAACGAGGTCATACACGGTATTCCGTCTAAAAGCAGAAAACTGCAGGCGGGCGATATCGTAAGCGTAGATCTCGGTGCAAAGTTTGACGGTTATCATGGCGACAATGCCGCCACTTTCGCTTGTGGAGATATTTCACGTGATGCGAAGCGGCTGATAGACACGACCCGCGAAAGCCTTTACGAAGGCATTGCCGCGGCTCGTGCAGGCGGCAGGGTTGGTGATATCGGTCACGCTGTGCAGTCTTATGTGGAAGCAAGGGGCTATTCCGTTGTCCGCAAGTTTGTGGGCCATGGGGTGGGCACCGAACTTCACGAAGCCCCCGAAATTCCGAATTTTGGCACTTCCGGCAGGGGAGTTCGTCTGATGCCAGGAATGACGATTGCCATAGAACCTATGGTGAACGCAGGGCATTCGGATGTAAAAATACTGCCTGATGGCTGGACCGTTCTTACAAAAGACGGTTCACTTTCGGCACATTTCGAGCATACAGTGGCCATCACCGCCGAAGGACCGAAGATTATGACGGTCGCAGAGGTGTGATATGAGGGGTACTATAGTATGCTCAAGGGCAGGACGCGACAAGGGAAAATTTATGGTCGTTGTGGGTTATAGGGACGCAGCCGCGCTCGTTTGCGACGGTAAACACCGCCCTATAGAACGCCCCAAGGCTAAAAACCCGAAGCATCTTGCCTTTACCTGCAGCAGTCTTTCGGAAGACAGCCTTTTAACCAACCGTTCGCTGCGGCGCGCACTTGCAGCATATCGCAGCAGAACCGAATTTAAGGAGGAAATATAATGTCAAAAACGGATATGATCGAACTTGAGGGCACCGTTGTTGAAGCAATGCCTAATGCAATGTTCAAGGTAGAAATTCAGGGTGGACATCAGATACTTGCCCATATTTCCGGAAAACTTCGTATGAACTTCATTCGAATTCTTCCCGGCGATAAGGTAACTGTTGAAATGTCCCCGTATGACCTGTCAAAGGGACGCATCACTTGGCGTTCCAAGTAAACAGGCAAGATTAAAAGGAGGTATAATCCTAATGAAAGTCAGACCTTCTGTTAAAAAGATTTGCGAAAAATGCAAAGTCATCAAGCGTAAGGGTAAGATCATGGTTATTTGTGAGAACCCTAAGCATAAACAGCGTCAGGGTTAATTACTCTTAAAATGATAATGGAGGTGCTTTGATAAATGGCACGAATTGCTGGTGTTGACCTGCCTAACGAGAAGAGAGTCGAAATCGGCCTCACCTACATCTATGGCATCGGTCTTACAACATCTAAAAAGATACTTGCCGATACCGGTATCAACCCCGATATCCGTGTAAAGGATCTTTCTGAAGAAGACATTTCCAAACTGCGTGAGTATATCGACCACAACCTTCAGGTAGAGGGTGACCGTCGCCGTACCGTTGCTTTGGACATCAAGAGACTTATTGAAATTGGCAGCTATCGCGGTCTGCGTCATCGTAAGGGTCTGCCCGTAAGAGGACAGAGTTCCAAGAATAACGCTCGTACTCGCAAGGGTCCGAAGAGAACCGTAGCAAACAAGAAGAAATAAGTAGGAGGAAGAACTAATGGCTACTGCTAAAAGAGCGACCGGCTCACGCCGCCGTCGCGAAAAGAAGAATATTGAACGTGGTGCCGCTCATATCCAGTCGACCTTCAATAACACAATCGTTACTATTACCGATACTCAGGGTAATGCTCTTTCTTGGGCATCTGCCGGCGAACTCGGTTTCAGAGGCTCTAAGGAGTCTACTCCCTTTGCTGCACAGAGCGCAGCAGAAATGGCAGCAAAGGCTGCTATGGAGCACGGCCTTAAAACGGTTGAAGTTTATGTAAAGGGTCCCGGTGCCGGACGTGAAGCCGCTATCCGCGCTTTGCAGTCTGCCGGTCTTGAGGTTAACATGATTAAAGATGTTACCCCGATTCCGCACAATGGCTGCCGTCCTCCCAAGAGAAGACGAGTATAATTTATTTGGAGGTGTAAAAGATGGCAAGATATACCGGAGCAGTTTGCAGACAGTGCCGCCGCGAGGGCAAGAAGTTGTTCCTTAAGGGCGAACGTTGCTATTCCGAAAAATGTTCGATTGGTATCAGAGAGTACGCTCCCGGCCAACACGGACAGGGTAGAAAGAAGTCATCAGAATACGGCTTGCAGCTTCGCGCTAAGCAGACCGCAAGACGTTTTTACGGTGTTCAGGAGTCTCAGTTCCGTCACTATTTTGAAGTTGCCGAGAGAAAACAGGGCATCACCGGTGACAACCTTTTGAGAATTCTCGAAAGCCGTCTTGATAATGTAGTTTACAGAGTAGGCTTTGCTTCCTCTAGAAAAGAGGCTCGCCAGCTGGTTGGCCACGGTCACTTTGAGGTCAACGGTAAGCGTGTTGATATCGCTTCTTATCTCCTTAAAGCCGGCGATGTTGTAACTCTTTGCGAAAAGAGCCGCGGCAGCGATAAGTTTAAGGCAATAATTGAGGCTAACTCTTCCAAGCCCGTTCCCGAGTGGATCACCGTAAACCGTGAGCAGTACAGCGCACAGGTTGTAAATCTTCCCACCCGTGAGCAGATCGAGGCTCCTGTTGAAGAGCAACTCATCGTTGAGTTCTATTCTAGATAAGCAAACCCATAGGCAAACGGAAAAAGCAACCGCTATGCCTTATCACGGTATCCACCGCATCGGGATACTGTGCCAAAAAAATTCGATGCGGAGAAACGGAGCTTTTACATGATTGAAATTGAAAAGCCCAGAATTGACACAGTGGAACTGACAGCAGACGGCACCTACGGCAAGTTCGTTATGGAGCCGCTGGAGCGTGGCTATGCTACAACCCTCGGTAATAGTATGAGAAGGGTTCTTCTTTCCATACTCCCCGGTGTTGCAATTACCAACATCAAGATCGATGGCGTTGTTCACGAGTTTTCTACCATTGAGGGCGTTAAGGAAGATGTTACAGAGATCGTTCTTAACCTCAAGGGACTTATTGCAAAGTTACATTCTGATACTGCCAAGAAGATCTATATCGAGGCAGCAGGCCCCTGCGTAGTTACCGCAGCCGATATCAAGGCAGATTCCGAAGTGGAAATTCTTAATCCGGATATGTATATCGCAACCCTTGACGAAGGTGCGAAACTCAATATGGAGATGACGCTCGACAAGGGTAGAGGTTATGTACCCGCCGAACAGAACAAACCGGCGCAGAACATTATCGGCGTCATTCCGATCGATTCGATCTATACGCCCGTTCTCAAGGCCAACTTTACGGTTGATAATACCCGTGTCGGCAATGTTGTTGACAAGAACAAACTTACACTTGAAGTATGGACCGATGGTTCTATAAAGGCAAATGAGGCTGTTTCTCATTCTGCAAAGATCCTTATGGAACATCTTGAACTGTTCCTCGATCTTACCGAAGGTGTCAGCGAGACCGAAAGCATTATGGCAGAAAAGAGCGAGAATGTTAAGGAAAAGGTTCTTGACCTTACCATTGACGAACTTGACCTTTCTGTACGTAGTTTCAACTGTCTCAAGCGCGCAGGTATCAACACCGTAGAGGACCTCATCAACAAGTCCGAAGAGGATATGATGAAGGTAAGAAATCTGGGACGCAAGTCTTTGGAAGAGGTTATTGCGAAACTCGATTCCTTCGGTTTCAGCCTCAAGAAAGACGACGAATAAGACAAAGGAGTGAATATCAATGCCGGGAACCCGTAAACTCGGAAGAACAAGCGACCACAGAACCGCTATGCTTCGTGCGATGGTAACCTTCTTGCTCGAAAATGGCAAGATCGAGACCACCGTCACCAGAGCAAAGGAAGTAAGGTCGATGGCTGAAAAATATATTACACTCGCTAAAACAAATAGCCTTCACAACAAGCGTCAGGCCTTGGCTTTCATCACCAAGGAAGATGTTGTTGCAAAACTCTTTAACGAGATTGCACCCAAGTACGCTGATGTAAACGGTGGTTATTGCCGTATCACCAAAACCGGCCCCCGCCGTGGTGACGCAGCCGAAATGGCTATTATCGAGTTAATCTGATTTTTCTGTCAATTTAGTACTCACATTGTCGCAATATGCGGTCGCCAATAGGCCTTCGTGTCCGGAAATTACCGTGAGTTTGCACTGTGATATGTCCGGGATGATGTGTGTACTAAAAGTAGAGCGCCTGCCCCTTTTGGGGTAGGCGCTTTTTTAGTCGAGTGCCTCGACACACAGAACGCAAAATAATATTTTTCTAAACCAAGGGATTCATCTTTGCATTTATCCCCTTTCTTAAACAGAAAAGATTGCAGGGCATTTCCATACCCAGACAGTTCTGTTTTTTATCAAACAATACCCCTTGTCGAATACCGTCGGCATTTCAACTGTAAGATTGCGCCTGAAATTTTCACAGTAAATACACGGCAAATTCTTTTTTTGAAGCAATACGCATCACCCACAATCGTTGGTATATTTCTAATTATAATGACCTATACTTGTTCTGTCAAGAACGATTGTAGGTGATTTTGTGAAAGAAATTTTATCGAGCAGATTGAAGGAATGTAGAAAATCCAAAGGGTATACACAAGGCCAGGTTGCGATTTACTGTGACATTACCGAAAAAGCCTATCAAAACTACGAACTTATGACGCGGCAACCCAAAATAGAGATTCTTATAAAGATTGCCGATCTGTTCGAGGTTTCCCTCGATTACCTTGTCGGTAGAACAAATGAAAAATAAATTCTAAAGAAAGCCCCAAGTGTTTTTTGTGCACTTGGGGCTGTGTATCTTTGTATAGTATATAACAGTATATTACTGCTGGTTTACAATTTTATCTGAACAACTGTTGCTCGCTGTCGAGCAAAGAGATGCGGACTACCCTGTAGCAGTAGTATTCTCCGATTTGTTCGAAAAGATAGTTTATAAAAAGTTCGGGATTAACATTATCCACTGAACCTGCCGGCAGACGCAGTGTAAGAACGGTGTTGCCGTCTTTCGGGGAAACATCGGCGCTTATAAGTTTTGCCTTAAGATCTATCTGTTTCGTGCCGCCCTTTTTGGTCTTTTTTTCGCAGATGATACTTTCTGCTGAAAGCATCTCTTTCAGCGGTTGCTCAAGTTTTCCTTCATCTTCAAAGGTTACGGTAAAATCCGCAAATGTTACTGCCGAAATCTTTTTTACCGGCTCTGCAGCATCGAAAAAGTGTATGCCTTCGGGGCAGACGGCGTTGAGGGAGTCGCACAGTGTTTCGGTGGGATAGTCGTCTTGGGTGAGGCGGAGATCCACTGCATCGTAGGTGCTTTCGAATCCCAGAGACAGCGGAAGCGCAAATACGATGTGGGGGTGTGGGTTAAATCCTTCGGTGTACCAAATAGGAAGTTTCGCCCTTTTAACGGCACGGTTCATAAATCGGTTCATATCCAGATGGGAAATAAATCGCAGACGGTCGGTTTTTGTAAAGTAAAGTCTAACGGTTTTCATAGCAAACCCCCGTTTTATAGCATTGCGCACCGCAACCCGAACACTTTTCGCGGCAGTTAGGTGTGGTTACGGCATCGTGCGCCAATTTATTTTGACCAATAAGAAAATTTTTGGTTATGGCGTAGTCAAGATGATCCCACGGCATAACCTCGTCAAAAGAACGGGTGCGGTTGGCATAGAAGGCAGGATTGATGCCACATTCTTCAAATGCATCCATCCATTTGTCAAGGTCGAAGCACTCGTCCCAACCGTCGAAACGGCAGCCGCGGCGCAGAGCCGCTGCCATAACCGTCGAAAGACGGCGGTCACCGCGGGCAAAGACACCTTCAAGAAAACTGGTTTTGCTTTCGTGGTAACTGTAACTTATTTTTTTGGAATGTATACAATTTTTCAGCAGTTGTTGGCGGCGAAGTATTTCGTCGCGGTCTATCATCGGTTCAAATTCAAAGGGGGTAAAGGGTTTGGGAACAAAGGTTGATGCGCTTATTGAAACATTCACACTTCTGCCCTTGGGGCGCTCAGGCGTATCGTAGTAGGTGTCAACAATTTTTTGCGCAAGGTCGGCTATGCCCATTATGTCCTCGTCGGTCTCGGTGGGCAGTCCTATCATAAAATAAAGTTTAACCGAGGTATATCCACCCTGAAAAGCGGTGCGGCAGGTGCGCAGAATCTCCTCCTCGGTGATGTTTTTGTTGATAACATCACGCAGTCGCTGTGTTCCTGCCTCGGCGGCGAAGGTAAGACCGCTTTTACGCACACGGCTGACCTTTTGAAGAAGTTCGTCCGAGAAGTTGTCGATTCGCAGCGACGGCAGTGAAAGACCTATGTGGGACTCCTGCGTCCAGTCGAGCATCTCGTCGAGCATAGGTTCAAGCGCCGTATAGTCGCTGGTTGAAAGGCTGGAAAGGGATATTTCGTCGTATCCTGTGTTTTCGCACAGAGCCTTTGCCTGACGGTTTACGGTATCGGCACTCTTTTCCCTCACAGGGCGATAGATATATCCTGCCTGACAGAAACGGCAGCCACGGATACAGCCGCGGAATATTTCCTGTACGGCACGGTCGTGCACAATTTCGATATATGGTACAACGAATGTATCGGGGTAGAAGGTTTCGTCAAGATTTTCTTCAATGCGCTTTCTTATGGTGGCAGGTGCACCGCCCTTGGGCGTTACTGCGGCGATGGTGCCGTCGGGATTATAGGAAACATCGTAAAGCGACGGAACATAAACGCCCTCTATCTGTGCGGCTTCACGCAGGAATTCCTGCTTTGTGGAGCCGGCTTTTTTATGCTTTTTATAAAGGTCGATTACCTCAAGATCCACCTTTTCGCCCTCGCCCAAAAAGAATATGTCCACAAATTCGGCAACCGGTTCGGCGTTGCACACGCAGGGACCGCCTGCCACTACTATCGGGGACAGGGCGGTGCGGTCGGTGCTTTTGAGCGGTAAACCTGCAAGGCTTAGCATATTCAGCATATTGGTGTAGGACAGTTCATACTGCAGGGTGAAACCGATGAAATCAAAATCCTTTATCGGGTCGCGGCTTTCGAGCGCAAACAGCGGTATATTATTGTCGAGCATTATCTTCTCAAGGTCCAGCCACGGCGCAAAAACGCGTTCACACCAAATGTCTTCCCTACTGTTGAAAAGGGAGTAGAGTATCTTCATTCCCAGATGTGACATACCTATTTCGTAGGTATCGGGGAAACAAAAGGCGAAGCGCACATCCACGGCGTTTTTATCCTTTATAACACTTCCCTGCTCACCGCCGGTATAGCGGCCAGGTTTTTGCACCGTTGTGAGCAGTTGTTCAAATCTTTTATTATCCATAACAGCCTCCGTTGAGGATTTTATCACCCTTTATAATACAATATTCTGCGCAATTTTTCAACCGCAAAAATCAAGTTAAAATTAAAGATTAAAGCACAAAAAGTACTTTATTTTTTAACAATTGCGTGTTATAATGTACAATGTATAATTATGTTACAAGGAGGAGTGCGCAGATGTCTGTTAAAAGAGTGCTTTGTCTGGTTTTGATATGCCTTATGGCGCTGGGCTTTTGCGGTTGTGATACTTACACCGCCGATACCGATGAACTGCTTGCTCCTCCGCGTCTTTCGGGAGAAATGTACCCCATTCGTCAGGCGCTGGATAAGGTTGCAGGCAACAACTACACCCTGAAATACCCCTCTGAAGGAGACCGCCGTTCTGCGGTTATGCTGGAGGATCTTGATGCCGATGCCACCTTCGAGGCGTTCGCCTTTTATAGTACTGTGGAGGACGAACAGAGCAAGATGCACATAAATGTTATCCGCTCTCAAGATGGCGAGTGGAAATCGGTAGCCGAGCAATCGATAGTTGCCGGCGGCGTTGAAAGGGTTGAGTTTGCCGATCTTGACGGCGACGGTAAAAAGGAAATATTGGTAGGTTGGGAAATATACGGAACCAGTGACCTGAAACTTGCCGTTTATTCACTGGACGGTAATGTTCTTTCCCAAAGAATGTTGCAGCAGTATACCAGTTTTGTATGTTGCGATCTCGATGAAAACGGTGTAGAGGAGATATTTATTCAGCACCTTGATACTACACAGTCGATAAATCGTGCGATGCTGTTTGTTATTGGTGACGAGGGCGTTTTGCAGACGGCAGGTTGCAATATGGACAGCACCGTTAAAACCGCACATCCTCCCGTTGTTTCCGAACTTTCTTCGGGACAGAGCGCTATATACATCGACGAGGTAAAGGGTGCAGGAAGTATCACCGAGGTACTTTTCCTTGAAAAAGGTGAACTGAAAAATCCGCTTTTAGTGGGCGAGGGTGTTGCTGAAAACACTGCAACCCTGAGGCCGCTGGGCATACTTTCGGAAGATATTAACGGCGACGGAATAATCGATATACCTATCGCTTCCGACCTTCCTAATGCCGACCGCACAAGTAACGAGCGTCTTTATTATACCAACTGGAGTAATTTTAACGGCGAAACGCTGACACTTAAGAGCGTTACAATAGTAAACCAACTGGACGGTTACCGCTTTACGGTGCCGTCGGGTTGGGTGGGCAGAATTGCCGTTTACAAGGATACCGATAAACGAATAAGAACAGTTTTTGCTTATGACAATGACGAGGTGAACACCGCCCTGCGTCTTGCGCAGGTATGTGCGGTAGACGAAGCCGATGAGGATTCTTATGAAGATTGGATAAAATTGGGCGAAAGGGACGATACCGTATTCTTCGGAAAGGTAACCGAAGGCGATGACCCCAGATGCATACCCGTGGAAGAATTGAAGGGAATATTCAATATTACAAAATAGGCGCTAAGGAGGATAACCGTGAAAAGAATACTTATTGTTGAAGACGAGGTCGCCATACGCGAGTTTGAGGCGATAAACCTTCGCCGTGTTGGTTACGATATTGTTGAGGCAGGTTCGGGAGAAGAGGCTCTGGATATATACGATAACGATGTTTTAGGCTTTGATATTGCCCTGCTTGATGTTATGATGCCCGGTATGGACGGTTTTGCACTATGCAAGGAACTTCGTAAGAGGAGCGACTCGATAGGAATTATAATGCTTACCGCAAAATCGCAGGAAATGGACAAGATAAGCGGACTGATGATAGGTGCCGACGATTATATAACCAAGCCGTTCAGCCCTACCGAACTACTTGCGCGTGTTGATTCGCTCTACCGCAGGGTGGGACTTCACAATGAAAAGGCGGTATCTTCTTCCGAAGAAATAACACTCGGCGATTTCACACTTAATCTCCGTCGCAGAACCCTTACTAAAAACGATAGAGAGATAGAACTTACACAGGTTGAATTCCAGATGGTGGAATATTTCTTCTGCAACCCCGATACACCGCTGGGTAGAAATGATATTCTTGAAAAGGTGTGGGGCACAAGTTATTTCGGCGAAGAAAAAATTGTTGATGTTAACGTAAGAAGACTTCGTATGAAGTTGGAGGATAATCCCTCTGCCCCGAAACATCTTGTAACGGTGTGGGGAATGGGATATAAGTGGACACCATAGCCAAAGTTTCAATTTCTGACAGGTTGTAAAGAACGGCTGTTGTCTAATTGTCACCCATAGGCGGTAGTCGGAAAGCAACCGCAAAACTAAACTGAAAGGAGGACGGAAGGTGAATTTCGAATTGCATTTCAAAAGTATTGCCAGTCGTTGGTTTACAAATGTTTTTCTGATTCTGGCGGCAGCGGTTGCCGTTATCGGAACGGTATTCTGCGTTATTTTCAGTAGTGTTTATGTGGAACGCGTGGAGTCCCTTGCCGACGATTATGCAGGCGAATTCGAAACACTTTCCTCCGCCAGTATAAAGACTTTTGAGGATGCCGCCATCGAAATGTGCGATACCTACCCCTACAAAAACAAACTTGAGGTTCAGGTTATCGATGCCGAAGGCAGGGTTATCACCACCACAACGGGTTTTCAGCCTACCGATGAAGTAATGGGTGATTTTGAACGCGCCGTTGCTGCTTCAAACGGAACATCTCTTTTCCGCGGAAAAAATTCGGGCGGCGAATCGGTACTTGCAAGAACCACGATTATTAAAAACGATGATGGCGAGATTATGGGTGCATACCGCTGGATAACCACGCTGGACGGCGTAAACCGCAAGACGGTGTGGCTGGTGGTAACAACGGTGCTTGTATGCGCAGGTATTCTGGGCCTTTGCGCCGCATCGGGACTGTTCTTTATCAAATCGATAGTGCGCCCCATAAGGGATGCCGGTAATATGGCGCGAAAGATTGCGATGGGCGATTTTGAATCGCGTATACAACTAAACAAAAACGATGAAATCGGCGAACTTTGCGATACCATCAACTATATGGCGTCTGAACTTAGTCAGGCGGAAAGTATGAAAAACGACTTTATATCTTCGGTATCCCACGAACTGCGAACTCCCCTCACGGCGATACGCGGTTGGGGTGAAACGGCAAGAATGTCAATAGGCACCGACGAGGAACTTGTAAAGCGTGGCCTTGATGTTGTACTAAGCGAGGCCGACCGTCTTTCAAGTCTGGTTGAAGAACTGCTTGATTTCTCGCGTATGCAAAGCGGCAGACTTTCGGTTATCACACAGCCGGTCGATGTTTCGCAACTACTGGGAAAAGCGGTCGATATGTACACCGAACTTGCCAGACAGCAGGGTATAGAACTTTCTTATACCCCACCTGCTATAGAATCGATAGTGTTGGGCGACCCCGACCGACTTAAGCAGGTATTTATAAATGTTATAGACAATGCAGTAAAATATACCGAAAAGGGCGGTCTTGTCCTTGTGGTGCAAACTCAGGAAGAAGGCTGCGTTCGTATTCAGGTAAAGGATACGGGTGTAGGTATTGCGGCACAGGACCTTGACCATGTAAAGGAAAAATTCTTCAAGGCTAATCAGACCGTTCGCGGCAGCGGCATAGGACTTGCCGTTGCGGATGAGATAATTAAACAACATCAGGGACTGCTATTTCTGGAAAGTGTTGAGGGCGTAGGCACAACGGTAACCATTGTTTTGTCGCTCTATGAAGAACCCGAAATACCGGAAGAGGTCGAAGATGTAACGGAGGAAAACGATGTCTAAATGTAAATATACCGCCATCGGCGGACAGGCTCTTATCGAGGGCATTATGATGAAAAGCCCCGAAAAGACCGCGCTTGCAGTTCGTACCCCCGACAAGGGAATCGATATTTCGTATATGGAAGACAAACCTTTGAAAAAAAGGTTTAAGATATTGGGTCTGCCCGTGATAAGGGGCGTTGTAGCCTATGTGGAATCGATGGTACAGGGCTATAAAGCATTGATGCTTTCTGCCGATAAATCGGGATTTACCGATCTTGAGGAGGAAGAAGACCGCAAAAAACGCGAGGCCGAGGGTAAGGAAAAGAAGGACGACAGCCTCGCAATAGGAATTATTATGACGCTTGGCACTGTTTTGGGTATAGCACTTGCGGTGGTGCTGCTTATGCTGATTCCTCGACTTGCTGTCGGTGGGCTTGAGTGGGCGTTCGGCACCGAAGACGGATTCCCCAAGGTAATACGCTCTGGCATAGAACAACTTATAAAGTTAGCGGTGTTCATTGTATATATCTGGGCAATATCATTTATGAAGGATATACGTCGTGTATTTATGTACCACGGTGCAGAACACAAAACGATATTCTGCTACGAAAAAGGATTGGAACTCACAGTGGAAAACGTGCGCAAACAAAGCCGTTTCCACCCCCGTTGCGGAACTTCTTTTTTGATACTGATGATACTTATAAGCGTTATCTTTTCCACCGTTGTACAAATGATATTCCCCCCACAGGTTTATTCGATAACATGGCTGTGGGTAATTGTTAAGATACTTCTTCTGCCGCTTATCTGCGGTGTTGGATACGAAGTATTGAAACTGTGCGGCAGATTTGATAACATAATCACACGGATTATTTCGGCACCGGGACTGTGGATTCAAAGGCTTACCACCAAAGAACCGCAGGACGATATGATAGAGATAGCCATAGCGGCACTAAGGGCCTGCGAACCCGAAAATCCCGATGTTGACCGAAGCATAGACGGAGAGGCCACCGATGAGCACACAGACAATATTTGAGGCATATAACGACTGCAAAAAGCAACTTTTGCAGGCCGGTATAGAGGATACTATATTTGAATCCAAGCAGATAATCAAGAAGGTTACGGGTTACAGCAACAGTCAGATACTCACCCGCTATAACGAGCGGCTTACCGAGTTTCAGCAGAACCTTCTTACCGTTATAATAAAACAGCGCACCATTCACTACCCACTGCAGTACATTATCGGGGAATGGGGATTTTACGGGCTGAACTTCGATGTGGGTGTGGGGGTGCTTATCCCCCGTCAGGACACCGAAACGCTGGTTGAAAAGGCGCTGGAATTTCTTAAAAACACTCCCGGTTGCACCGTGCTTGACCTATGCGCCGGAAGCGGTTGCATAGGAATCACCCTTGCGGTGAAAAATCCCGAATGTTCGGTTACAATGCTTGAAAAGCACGACGAGGCAATGCGATTTTGTGAGCGCAATATTGCCAAAAACAACGCCGTTAACGCCATAGCGGTAAGCGGCGATGTGCACACAGGCGACCTTAGCGAAAACAAATATACATTGATAGTATCTAATCCCCCGTATATTACCGATGACGAGATGAATTGTCTGCAGCCGGAGGTAACATTTGAACCTGAAACGGCATTGGCAGGCGGTAGTGACGGACTTGATTTTTACCGTGCGATAATCGAAAACTACTCCCGTTCGCTTGAAAATGGCGGCAAAATGATGTTCGAGGTGGGTTCTGCACAGGGCGAACAGGTTGCAGCACTTATGCGAAAAGCAGGTTTTACCGATGTTGGTATCGCCGACGATGCGGCAGGCAGGCATAGGGTTGTTTTCGGGACTGCGAATTTTGTATGATAAGATCAGGCGAAAAGCCAAACCTTAAATAACGGAGGAAAAGCAAATGGCAGCAAAAAGCAAAGCAACAAAAACAGTAAATAAGGATATCACACCCGAAAGCAAGGAAAAGGCTCTTGCTACTGCGGTGGACCAGATTGAACGTCTTTACGGTAAGGGCGCGGTTATGCGACTGGGTGAAAACGCCGCGATGAATGTGGAACATATCCGCACAGGTTCTATTGCGCTTGATATGGCACTGGGTATAGGCGGTATTCCGCGCGGCAGAATCGTGGAGATATACGGTCCCGAATCTTCGGGTAAAACCACACTTGCGCTGCACTGTGTTGCAGAGGCACAAAAGGCAGGCGGAACGGCGGCGTTTATCGATGTTGAACACGCACTCGACCCCGTATATGCCGCAAATCTTGGTGTAGATATCGACAGTCTGCTTGTTTCCCAGCCCGATTCGGGTGAACAGGCACTTGAAATAGCCGAGGCGCTTGTTCGTTCGGGCGCTATCGATATAATCGTTGTAGACTCGGTAGCGGCACTTGTTACCCGTGCCGAGATAGAGGGCGATATGGGCGATTCCCATGTGGGTCAACTTGCCCGTCTTATGTCGCAGGCGATGCGCAAACTTACCGGCGCTCTTTCAAAGTCCAACTGCTCGGCTGTGTTTATCAACCAGTTGCGCGAGAAGATAGGTGTTCTTTACGGTAACCCCGAAACTACCACAGGCGGCAGAGCGCTGAAGTTCTATGCCAGTGTAAGAATCGATGTACGCAAGGTGGACACCATAAAGGACGGCAGCGAACCGATAGGTTCACGCACACGCGCCCGCGTTGTAAAGAACAAGGTCGCTCCCCCCTTCCGTGAGGCAGAGTTTGATGTTATGTACGGCAAGGGCATCAGCCGTGTGGGCGAAATAGTAGATATGGGCCTTGAATTTGAGATACTCAAGCGTTCGGGTGCATGGTTCTACTACGGTGAAACACGTCTTGGTCAAGGAAGGGACAATGTAAAGCAATTGTTTATCGATAACGAGGAACTTGCCAAAGAGGTAGAGGACCAGATAATCGAAAAATACGAGCAGAGAATGAGCGGCAACAAGGCAGAAGACCCCGAAGAAGAGGCGGTAGTTATGCCGGTAGATGCCGAGGATATTGAACCGGCAAGACCAAAAAAGAAAATAAATGTTGATATTGCGGTCGATGACTGATGACTGTAGTATCACTTAATAAGGCAAAGAAACACCTTGTTTCGGTCTGTTTTGATAGCGGCGAAGAGATCTTATTAGACAGCGATGTTGTAAGTGAGGCGGCACTCTGCACAGGTGCGGTGCTCACCGAAGAGGATATCGTTTCGCTGAAGGAACGCTCGGAGTATACACGCGCAAAATCCAGAGCGCTTTGGCATCTGGATTCCTGCGACCATACCGCAAGGGCACTTTACGATAAACTTGTAAAGGCGGGATTTGATAAAAAGGCAAGTGCCGCCGTTATTGCCCGATTGCAGGAACTTGGTATGGTGGATGACCGCCGTTTTGCACAGCGCTATGCCGAAAGGTGCGAACGGCAGAACATCTCACGCCGTGCGGCATATTCGAAGATGCTCCAAAAAGGGGTGCCCAAAGATATTGCCGAGGAAATACTTTCCTCGCGAGAGGTGGACGAGGTGGCGCAGGTAAGGGCGCTGATAGATAAAAAATACCGTACAAAAATGCAGTCGGAAGAGGATATACCAAAGGTATATGCCGCGCTTGTGCGCAGGGGATTTTCCTACGGCTCTGTACGGGAGGCAATCAATAAATTTTACGTGGAATAGGGAATGTACAAGGTAAGTGTAGTATCACTGGGTTGTCCCAAAAATCAGGTGGACGCAGAGCGAATGTTGGCGTCCCTTTCAGCCGCAGGATTTGAGATATGCGGTGAAGAGGCGCAGGCCGATGCGATAATCGTGAACACCTGCGGCTTTATCGAGGACGCCAAAAAGGAAGCGATAGAAAATATACTGGAAGCCGCCGCTTACAAAACCGACGGCAACTGCAAGGCGCTTATTGTAACGGGTTGTCTTGCCGAAAGATACCGCGACGATGTTACCGAGGAAATACCGGAGGTAGATGTTTGTGTGGGTATCGGCAAAAATGCCGATATTGCCGCCATCGTAAAGGGCGCAATAGAGGGCAACCGCAGTAATTTCTACGCCGAAAAGGAGGCTCTTCCGCTCGGCGGAGAGCGGATACTCGGCGGATATCCCTTTTCGGCATACCTTAAGGTGGGCGATGGCTGTGATAACTGTTGCAGTTACTGCGCAATACCTTCAATTCGTGGCAGAATGAGAAGCCGCACGGTGGAGGATTGCATAAGTGAAGCAAAAACACTTGCACAGCGCGGCGTTAAAGAACTGATAGTTGTGGCGCAGGATACCACCGCCTACGGCGAGGATATATACGGCAAACCTATGCTGTGCGAACTGCTTGAAGGACTTTGCAAAATTGAGGGTCTGCATTGGATACGCACACTTTATACCTATCCCGAACGCATAACCGATGAACTGCTGGAACTGATAGGCAGGGAAAAGAAACTGGTAAAATATCTTGATATTCCTATTCAGCATATAAACGGTGATATTCTTAAGAAAATGAACCGCAAGGGTAACAGGGAAAGCATCGAAGGACTGCTTGAAAGAATACGGCGAATAGTCCCTGATATGACCCTTCGAACAACACTTATAACGGGATTCCCTACCGAGACCGACGAGCAGTTTTGCGAACTGGCAGACTTTGTACGTAAAAGCAGGTTTGATAGGCTGGGCTGTTTTGCCTACTCTGCAGAGGAGGGTACCGTTGCCGCAACGATGGACGGTCAGATTGACGAGCAGACCAAAATAGACCGGATGGAAAATATAATGGAGGCTCAACTTACCATCGCCACCGAAAAGAACGAGGAGCGCATAGGAACCACGGCAGAGGTGCTTATCGAAGGTTGGGACGATTATATAAAATGCTACTTTGGCAGAACCGCCGCCGATGCCCCCGAAATAGACGGAAAGATATTCTTTATGGCTGGGCGTCCGCTTAAGATAGGCGATTTTGTAAAGGTTCGCATAAACGATACCGTTGAATATGATTTGTTAGGAGAACTGATCTGATGAATACCCCGAATAAACTTACCATAGCAAGAATGATAGCAACCCCCATATTTATGGCGGTTATGCTTATAGAGGCTCTGCCCTATCGCTATCTGATATCCCTGGTTCTTTTTGCCGCTGCATCGCTTACCGATATGATAGACGGCAAAATGGCAAGAAAGTATAACCTTGTAACCGATTTCGGAAAGTTTCTCGACCCCCTTGCCGATAAGATGCTTACCACATCGGCATATCTGGGATTTATCTTTATGTACAGGAACACAAGATACTGTTGGCAGTTTGTTGCGATAGTATTCATCGTGCTTTTCAGAGAGTTTATGGTATCTTCACTCCGCCTTGTAACCGTTTCTTCCGGCGGAAAGGTGGTTGCCGCAAATATGTGGGGCAAAATGAAAACGGTATCCCAGATGGTGGGTATTGTTTTTGCGCTGTTTGCGTATGTATTGATAGGCGATCTTGGTTTTACCGTATTACAGCCGATATGTGATGTTGTTATTATAGCCCTTTTCTGGGTATCCACAGTGCTGTGTGTTATTTCGGGTGCGATATATCTTTTCGCTTGTAAGGAGTATATCAATCCTAACAAATAAGGCAAGGTGAAATGTTTTGTTTAACAGAATGAGAGAGGATCTGAAGGCCTTCAAAGACCGCGACCCTGCGGCAAGAAGTTCATTTGAAATATGGCTTTTATATCCCGGATATAAGGCGGTAAGAATGTACCGCCGTGCCCACTATTTTTACACACACGGTTGTCCGCTTATAGCACGGTATATCTCACAGCGTGCTGCAAGAAAAACCGGAATAGAGATACACCCTGCCGCCAAGATAGGCAGAAGGCTGGTTATCGACCACGGCACCGGCATCGTTATAGGTGAGACTGCCGAGATAGGCGACGATGTACTCATCTATC
>JAZOBW010000018.1:0-3842 GCA_045596185.1 Acutalibacteraceae bacterium
TTGCTACATTCATTACACGCTGTGTATCGGCGACCGAGGAACCGCCGAATTTTTTAACTATAAGTGCCATAAAATCTACCTCCGTTAAATTAGGGTGTGCATTGTTTTGATGCTGTCAGCCTTCAGTTGTGAAATGCGGTTATTGAGTTCGCTTTCACGGGATTTGTTTGTGATAAAGGCTATTTCACCCTTGAACTCATTCTTTATTACGAATGTATCCTTGAAAAGTTCGTCAAAACTATTGCAAAGTGCCGTAAAATCTTTTGAAGCGGCATATACATAAAGTTGAACTTCTTCATCGGGTGTTACAACATAGCCGTCGTAACCATCTTTCCAATCAAGATATTTTCTTGATTTTATGTGTTTGGCACAGTCGATAATATCTGCAACAACCGCACTTGCCGTTGCCATCTTACCGGCACCTTTGCCGTAGAAAACTACATCGTCGGTTGCATCGCCCGTTACCATAACCGCATTGAAAACACCGTGTACACTGGAAAGTATACAATCACGGCTTACAAGTGTAGGACGCACACAGGCGGTTATTTTTCCGTCTTCAAGTTTTTTGGCAATGCCAAGAAGTTTAATAACACAGTTGAAAGAATCGGCGTATGCAACATCATCAAGTGTTATATCGGTAATGCCTTCGGTTTTTACCTGATCGGGATATACATGGGTTCCGAAGCCCAAAGAAGCCAGAATACAGATCTTGCGGCAGGCATCGTGTCCTTCAATGTCGGCTGCAGGATCTTTTTCTGCGAAGCCATTATCCTGAGCAAGTTTCAGTGCCGAGCCGAAATCCATATTATCCACTATCATTTTATTAAGAATGTAGTTTGTGGTTCCGTTAAGAATACCCTTAACCTCTGTGATGGTGTTGGCGGCAAGGCACTGTGCCATCGGGCGGATAATCGGTATTCCGCCGCCTACGCTGGCCTCGAATAAGAAATTAACATTCTTTTCATTTGCAATCTTTAGAAGTTCTGCACCCTTAGCCGCAACAAGTTCCTTGTTCGATGTAACGACGCTTTTGCCATTGTTTAGACATTCTTTAACGAACTCGTAGGCAGGATGTATACCGCCCATAACTTCGGCGACGATTTTTACATCGGGGTCGTTTGCAATAATTCTGAAATCTTTTATGAATTTTTCGCTATAGGGAAGTGAGTCAAAATCCCGCAGATCAAGAATATATTTAACGCAAATATCGTCTTTAACCTTTTCTTTTATGTGATCGGGTTTATTTATGAGAATTTCAGCGACACCGGAACCAACCGTTCCGTGTCCCATAATTGCTGCATATATCATTATTATCCTCCTATATAGATTTTATCGAAATAACACCGTCAACCTCACTGAGTTTCAGGATAAGTTTGTCCATCGGAAGTTTGACACCATCGGTAGTGACCGTTATAGATGCCATCGCCGTACCGTCGGTCGGGGCGCTTTGATTAACGGTAATAATATTTGCGCCGTGTTTATACAGCACGGTAGTCAGTGCGGAAAACACGCCCGCACGGTCGCTTAAAACCGCCTGAAGTTTCAATATATTATCCTTTTCCGGAGTGTAGCGAAAAACGCAGTCACGGTATTTGTAAAAGGCACTTCTTGAAATACCGGCCATTTTTACAGCCTGTGAAACATTCGCTGCCTGCCCACCGGCGAGAAGTTCCTTTGCGTTAAGAACCCCTTCGATAACATCGGGAAGTATCTTGGCGTTGACTAAAAGAAAGGTGTCTTTGCCCATAGGTGTCCTCCTCTCAAAAACGATTGTACACAATTATAATACACTTTTTCAAAAAAATCAATATAATTTTTTGAAAAAATCGGCAATATTATTGTTGTAAGAAATATTTGGAGGAAATACACTTGGAATTTGAAGAAAAAAAGGTATTTTTGGTTAATATTACCTTTACGGCCGTCGTAGCATTTTTGATTTTTCTGACCGCCCGATTTATGCTTGTATATCTGTTGCCCTTTGTTATCGGCGTGGTATTGGCTTTTTTAATGCAAAAACCTGCGGCCGCTCTTTCCCGAAAATGCAGATTTTCCAAATCTACATTGGCGGCATTTCTTGTCAGCGCCGCCTATTTATTATTAGTAGTGATCCTTATCGTCACAGTTTGGGCAGTATTCAGGTTTATCGTTGGTATCACCGATTTGCTGCCCCAGTATTTTGAAGATTTTCAGCGCGTTTTATCATCGCTCTATCAGCGCTTCGAACAAACATTTGAACAACTGCCGGATACTGCGCGTGATGCCGTTGACGGCGCAATTTCGGGTGCCGCCAATTCACTTAGCGGTATTTTTGCTGATTTTCTTTCTTCGATTGCTACCACAACGGTAAGAAGTTTGCCTGCGTTTTTGTTCAGCAGTATTGTTACGGTACTTGCAAGTTTTTATATTGCAAAGGATTTTGATCGCATCGTGGCATTTGTCAGAAATATGATAAGCCAAAAACGGTATACAAATATTGTTAAAATCAAGAATATACTTGTGGACAGTGTCTTCAAAATGATGCTGGGATACACCGTGCTGATGGGGATAACTTTTTTGGAACTTTCGGCAGGATTTTTTGTGTTAGGTGTAAAAAACGCTCTTATGGTTGCCGCCGCAGTTGCTGTTATAGATCTTTTGCCGGTTTTAGGTACCGGAACCGTCCTTATTCCGTGGAGTATAATCTGTTTTTTTGCATCTTCAACATCTCGCGGAATAGGTTTTTTGGTGCTGTATCTGTTTATAACTGTTATGAGAAATGTGCTTGAACCTAAAATAATCGGAAAACAGACGGGGATATATCCGTTGTTAACGCTGATATTGATTTTTGTCGGTCTGCGTATATCCGGAATAGCAGGAATGATACTTCTGCCGATAATTGTTACCGTTGTTATAAATTATTATAAGCAACAGATGGAAGAAGAATCTGTACAATGTGGAGCAAAGCAGCAAAAATTCGATTAAGGTTTGAATGTGTTGGCAAAAATGACACCCATTTTGCATCTTCGCATAGTATGTAATGTACAACCTAAGAAGCGGAGTGTTAAAAATGCCCAGTCACATAATTTCCACCGAAACGATAACACATGCGATAAAGGGCAGAGACCTGCTGCGCAGGTCTGGCTACAAGGCATATATCGAACGGAGAAGTTCGGGGCTTGAGAGTAAAGGTTGCGGATATAATATCCGTGTAAACGGAGATATATTGCAGATAACTGATATTCTTACGGGCGCCGGAGTTAAGATAACAGAAATAAATAAGTAAGTTTTTCCGCCCCCTATTCGGGGCGGATTATTATATTTTTTAGAAGGGATAGTATGATATATTTTGATAATGCTGCAACTAGCGGAATAAAACCACCAACAGTGGTCTCGGCAGTCGGTAACGCACTTAAAAAATATTCGGCGAACGCCGGAAGGAGCGGCCATGACGCATCTCAGTCGGCTGCGATGGCGATATATACAGCTAGGAAAAAGGCAGCTGAGTTTTTTAATGCTTCGGGGGAGGAAAGAACCGTTTTTACCCTTAATTGTACACATTCGCTAAACTGTGTAATAAAGGGTGTTCTGAAAAAAGGGGATCACTGCATTATTTCGGATATGGAGCACAACGCGGTTTTGCGTCCCCTCCACAAAAGCGGAGTTGAATACAGTATAGCAAGTGTGTGTCTTGAAAGCGATGAACACACGGTAAGAAATTTTGAAAAACTGATAAAAGAAAACACAAAAATGATTCTTTGTACGGGTGCATCAAATGTTATAGGCAGAAGATTGCCGATAAATCAGATAGGCGCACTTTGTCAGCGTTACGGTTTGCTATTTGCAATAGATGCAGCACAAATAGC
>JAZOBW010000019.1:0-3022 GCA_045596185.1 Acutalibacteraceae bacterium
GAAGAACAGCGTTTCGGTGTAGCGCAGAAGGAAAGGCTTAAGGAACTATACCCCCATGTGGATATACTGACTCTTAGTGCAACACCCATACCACGAACACTTAATATGGCGATGTCGGGGTTGAGGGATATGTCCACCATAGACGAGGCGCCGGGCGACCGCCACCCCGTTCAGACGTATGTATTAGAACAAAATGACGGTGTTCTTACCGATGCGATAAACAAGGAACTGCGAAGGGGAGGTCAGGTATATTATCTGCACAACCGCGTAAGTTCCATTGAACACTGTGCCGCTCGGCTCAAAGAAAGGATACCCGAAGCGCGTATCGGTGTGGCACACGGTAAAATGAGCGAAGACGAACTGAGTGAAGTGTGGAGGCGGCTGGTTGACCACGAAATAGATATTCTGGTTTGCACCACCATTATCGAAACGGGTGTTGATGTTCCCAATGCCAACACACTGATAATAGAAAATGCCGACCGTATGGGTCTTTCGCAACTGCACCAATTAAGGGGCAGAGTAGGACGTTCGCCCCGACGGGCATACGCGTACTTCTGTTTTACAAGGGGCCGGGAACTAAGCGAAGTTGCCTCTAAAAGATTGGAGGCTATACGCGAGTTTACCGAATTCGGTTCCGGATTCAAGATTGCCGTGCGTGACCTTGAAATAAGGGGTGCGGGAAGTATCCTCGGCGGAAGTCAACACGGAAATATGGAGGCAGTAGGATACGATATGTATCTTAAACTGTTGGCAGACGCCGTAAATGAACAAAACGGCGTAGAGGTTGAACAGGAAAATCCCTGCACGGTGGATCTTAATGTATCTGCCCATATACCCGAAAATTACATTGCATCGCTATCCGCCAGACTGCGGATATACCGTAGGATAGCCGATATCCGCACAGAGGACGATGCAACCGATGTTGTTGACGAACTGTGCGACCGTTTTGGAGAGCCGCCGAAATCGGTATTGGGTCTTATAGATATTGCCCTACTGAGAAGCAAGGCGCAATCCGCAGGTATCACCGAAATCACGAGCACCCCTACAAGCATACTTTTGCATATGTCGGAAATGCGGCAGGACACTGCTGCACATCTGGCAGAGCATTTTACGAACAGATTCTCCATTTCGGCATCACAAAAACCGATTTTTGCCGTTCGCCTTAAGACGGGACAGAAGTTGGTGCAACTTGTAAGTGAACTTGCCGAATTTCTTTAACATTTCATTAAAATATGTGTAATAAAGTTTTTGTAGACATTTGAAGATTTCTGTTATATAATTAGTTTATTAAAATTCCCGTACAGGAGGACTTACCTAATGAACCTTGTTAAGAAAATTCTTGCCTTTGCGCTGTGTGCTGTTATGGCGCTGTCGGTTGTGGGCTGCCACAAGAAAGATGAAATTGCCATAATAGTTGGCGACTATGAATTTACTGCCGCATATTATATGTGCGCACTTATCTATGCCGATATGGACGCCCGTGTACTTGTTGACGAACAACTTGCCGAAAAGGCAGAAAAAGACGACTCAATCAAAACCGATAAGGTAGATTATTCCAAGCAGAAAATAGACGGTAAAAAGTTTGAAACTTATGTAAAAGAAAAAGCTTTGGAAAACATCAAGCGTGTTGCCGCATATAAAACCAAATGTGCTGAACTGAAACTTAAGTTCGACGACGAAGTTCTTGCAAATGCAGGTGCTTATGCCGAACATTACTGGACCCAGTACGGCTATTCGGAAATTTTCGAACCTAATGATGTTTCGCTTGAAACAATGAAGAGTTATATGATGGATGCATACTATGCAAGTATGTATTTTACCGAACTTTACGGTGAGGGCGGCGAACGCGAGATTCCTGCCACTGATGTTCAGAAATCTCTTACCGACCACTTTGTTCTTGTAAACTTCGTTGAGGCGACCTACGAAGCCGAAGCAACCGACGAAAGCAAGGCTGCACTTAAAGAAAAAATCGACAATTACGCCAATTCGCTCAACTCCGGCGCGCTTACCATCGATGATGTATATCTTGACTACTACGGCCCCGAAGAGGAAAGCGAAGATGATATTACCGTTGAAGGCGAAGCCGAAATTGCCAAACCGATAGACGAAGATGCTACTATCCTTGGCGATGAGGAAACACAGTATACATCTGAATACTACGAGACTGCAAAGGAACTTGCCGTAGGTACAGCCACCGTTGTGGCCAAATCCGACAGCAGCGGTCTTGTACTCATTTACAAAAAGGATATTCTTACCGATCCGTACTATCTTGAAAACCTTGACAACACCCTGCGTGAGTTGGTAGAAGGAAAGAATCTTGAAAAAGAAATGCTTAAATTCGCCAAAACTCTTGAATTCACAGAAATTACCCGTGCAACCAAAATATTCAAGATAAAGGATATCAAGTATCCAGAAAATCCTGCAGAATCTGCAACGGTAAGTGCTACTGCACAGTAATAAATCAACATAATATGAGATATGCTATCGAAAGGTAGCATATCTTTTTTTAGGAGAAATGAATTATGAATATCTGGCACGATATTGACCCCAAAAGAATTAAACCCGATGATTTTATTGCCGTTGTGGAAATTCCTATGGGAAGCAAAAAGAAGTATGAACTGGATAAGGAAACCGGTCTTATTATGCTGGACCGCGTACTTTACACATCTACCCACTATCCCGCAAACTACGGTTTTATCCCCCGTACCTTCGGCGACGACGGCGACCCGCTTGATGTGTTGGTACTGTGTTCTCAGGCGTTGGAACCACTCACATTGGTACGCTGTTATCCGATAGGATATATCTCTATGCTGGACGACGGAAGAAACGACGAAAAGATAATCGCCATTCCCTTTGGCGACCCGACATATAACGGCTATAAGGATATAACCGATCTGCCCACCCATGTGTTTGATGAAATGAAGCACTTTTTCAAGGTTTATAAATCACTTGAAGAAAAAGAAACGGTTGCAGGTGAAGTCAACAGTTGTGAAGCCGCTAAAACAGTAATTAAAAACGCAAT
>JAZOBW010000020.1:0-2709 GCA_045596185.1 Acutalibacteraceae bacterium
TACTGTTAAAATTTCTTCTCCTTTATAAAGAGCAACTGTATTTTTATAGGATTTTAATACATAAGGCTGCTGTTCCATTCTCTGAAAACGAAGTCCTGTAAGAATAAGCAGGATGACGGCTATTGCGGTGAGTATTGCCAATGCGACGGCAAGTTTTTTTACAGTAGACATAGTATCCCTCCGTTGCGTTTAGTATTGCCACTTTTTGGGTAGAATATAATGGTTAAAAAATTGTAACTACAAATGTTGCCGAAATATGGTATAATAACTTGGAATTTTTTGTAATTCAATTTCTGTATGGAGGTGTCTTTATGGAATACGATGAACTTTTCAGTTACAGTTCAGATGACGAAAACAGAAATGAATCTCTCGACCAATTTGAAGGACAGGATTTTTCAACATCACATTCAGAAGGTGAACTTGACCTTAACAGTTTCTCTTCGGGTGCTGTGGATAACCGACAGAAGAAAAACAATCGTAAGAAAAAGGGCAAACAGCGAATTCTAAAGACTGTTTTAACGGTATTTTTAGTTGGTATCATTACCTTTAGTCTGGTAATCGGAACATTCCTTATCTATGTATTTACTGCTGTTGACGGAACGATGGAGGAGGATCTTAACGATCTTAAACTTAACTTCACTACTACAGTTTATGTTGAAGACGAAAACGGTGAGTGGAGCGAATACCAGCGATTGCACGGTGAATACAACCGTATCTGGGTTTCGTATGACCCGATAGAGGCAAAAAAGGAGGACACAACCGGATACGAGGGAATCCCCCAAAATCTGGTCGATGCTTTTGTTGCTATCGAGGACAAGCGCTTTTATTCACATCCCGGTGTTGATTGGCGAAGAACACTTTCGGCATTTGCTAATATGTTCTTTAATTTTTCTGATTCGCACGGTGGTTCCACAATCACACAACAACTTGTTAAGAATCTTACAAAGGACGATGACCAAAAGGCAAGTCGTAAGATTCGTGAAATTATGCGTGCAAGATATCTTGAAGAAAACTATTATAAAGATACAATAATCGAGTGTTATCTTAACACCATCGCTATGGGACACGGTTTATACGGTGTAGAGGTTGCCGCCAATTACTATTTTGATAAGAGTGTACACGAACTTACACTGCTTGAATGTGCAACACTTGCTTCGATTACAAAAAGTCCCACAAATTATGCCCCCGATGATAATCCGGAAAATAATAAGGACAGACGCGAAACCGTTCTTTACGAGATGTTGGATCAGAAACTTATAACAAAAGAGGAATATGATGCCGCACTTAAGGAAGAACTCAGTCTGGTGGCTTCTAAAGAAAACCTTAATGAAGATGAGGTAAATTCATATTTTATCGATGCACTTATACGGCAGGTAACCGAGGATATCGGTGAAAAATACGGCTTTGAAGAGGCCCACGCCGCAACAAATTTCTATAGCGGCGGATATAAGATATATACCACCCTTGATCCGGATATACAGTCAGCTGTTGAAACGGTATTTAATGATTCTGCCACCTACGGTCTTAAGGGTAAGGACGGTCAGCAGTTGCAGGGTGCATTTACCATTATGGATTATAATGGACATGTTTTGGGCCTGTCGGGCGGTATCGGTGAAAAGACGGTTAATCTGGGTATGTCGGGATTCAACCGTGCCACCGATGCATTAAGACAACCGGGTTCTACAATGAAACCGATTGCCGCGTACGCACCTGCCATTGAAGCGGATATGATTCACTATTCCAGTATTGTTAACGATACTAAAACGAATTATAACGGCTGGACACCGGTAAACTGGTATAAGTCTTACTGGGGTAATATAACTGTTCAATATGCGCTTGAACGTTCGGTAAACACCATTCCCGTTTATCTTGTAAATAAACTTACACCACAGACGAGTTATGATTTTCTTACCCAAAAACTTGGGATAACCACACTTAATGCCGAGGATGTAAACCTTTCTCCGCTCGGAATGGGTGGTACTAACGGCGGTATAACCACAATTGAATCCGCGGCGGCGTATGCTGTTTTCGGCAACGGTGGTTTGTATTATGAGCCTAAACTTTATTATCAGGTTTGCGATCAGCACGGTGAGGTTATACTCTCTTCTGAACAGGAACCGGTAGTTGCAATAAGTGAGGATACTGCCACCGTTATGAATCATCTGCTCCAAGGCGTTGTATATGGTGCTAACGGTACGGGTAAGGGTGCGGGTTCGTATGTTTCGAATATGAAGATATATGCTAAGACCGGTACTTCCAACGATTCTAACGACCTTTGGTTTGTCGGCGGAACACCTTACTATGTTGCTTCGTGCTGGTGTGGATACGACACCCAACAAACAATTTCGAACAGCGGAATTGCTATGAAAATGTGGGGCAATGTAATGCAAAAGGTACATTCCGGATTAAAGGCCGAAAAGTTTAACGAAAGTTCGTATACCCTTAAACATTATTATTGTACCGAGACCGGAAATCTTGCAACCGATGCCTGTCCTTCCAAGGCGGTCGGTTGGTACCGCAAGAGTGGCGTACCGTCGGTATGCAAGACACATGCAGGTACTGCGCTGGGAACACCAACTTCCGATGCGGTTGAATCTTCGGAAAGCGCCACTTCGGAGAGTGCCTCCGCAGAAGAACAAACCGAATAATTTATAAAAGGAATTCGCTTATTTTCAATGTTTTGGCATTGATAATACCGAATTCCTTTTA
>JAZOBW010000021.1:0-4896 GCA_045596185.1 Acutalibacteraceae bacterium
ACGGAAAACAGTTCGGCATGGTTTCCGATATTACCTATCAGGATAAAGTCAGCACAGTGGTTACCTATTTCAATCAGAAACTGGCCGTTGACTATAATTTAGGAAATCTGTATGAAACCGTTATAAACGACGAATGGACACTGGATAACCTTCTTGCCATGGGACAGTCCTGTTCCGCTGACCTGAACAATGACGGCATTTTCAACCAGCACGATGCCTATCCGCTCTCCTGTCAGAATGATGCGGTGTACTATCTGCTTCACGGCGGCGGTATGCGTTTCTGTCATCCCGCATTTTATATATCGGTTCGGGGAAATTGTATCCTCGATATCCCTTTCCGTAAAGTTTGTACCACAGGTGACAATCTTCGTAGCGAAGGAGTTTTTTATCCACCGTATAACCACCGACCGCCAGATAAGCCTCTCTTCTTATCATACAAGGTGCGTGATTGAAGAATGTGAGGTGCTTGACAAAATCTATTACCTGCGGTTTTTCGATATTTGCATCAATACCCCTGTCACCCTGAGCATCAAAAAGTATCATCGAACCGCTCACTATTGCATATTCGGGGTTGTTATCCAGAAAATCAACCTCTTTTTGCAACCGGTCAGGCAAGGAAATATCGTCCCCATCCATACGGGCAACATATTCACCTTTAGCAAGTTCAAGGCATCGGTTCAGCGTGTAATTCAACCCCATATTATGCTCGTTTCGAACAAGAACAAATCTTTCGGGGTCGAATTCAACGTATTTTTCCGCGACCTCAAATGTATTATCTGCGGAACCGTCGTCACACATAATAAGTTGCCAATCGGTGTAGGTCTGGTCAAGCATTGACTGTATTGCTTCATCAAGGGTATCGGCACAGTTGTATATGCCCATTATTACAGAAACTCTTTTTTCGCTCACCCAAATCACCTCGAATATTCAGTATACATAAATGATACCAAATTATGTCGGTTTTTTCAAGTGTTAAAACCATTCATAAGAATATTCGTCTTCCTTCATCAAAACTTCGGGATTTTCTTTAAGATATTCATCCAACTGTGCATAGGCTATACTACGAGGAATGTTCATCTGACCGATTTTATCATAGGTCTTACCCTCTATCTTATATCCGGTAGAAAGATCAGTCTTGTATTTTACATATTTGCCGGCAGGATTTTTATAACGTATATCATACATATCGTCACATATATTTACTATCTTTTGCTGTGCCTGCTCACGAATGTCTTTATCCTTGCTCTCGGCAAGTTTTATAAGATAGGGTACACCCTCCTCGTCGAGTTCATATATTGTCTGAACATCGATTTCTTCAAGCGTGCCTTGCTTATATGCATTATAATTATAGGATGCAACCACCGAATTTACATTGATACAGCCCAGCAACGCCAGTATGCAACCTGCCGTTATAAACGCAGTGCGAAGTACACGGATACGGGGCATAAATACCCTGAGCATTACTGCTATGAACACAACAGCCAAAAATACCATAAACGCACTTGTGGTAAGACGAAGAATCGTCATACCGAAACTGTTTATATACAGCACCATTTTAGAGAGTGCCGTTGCAATTATTATAAGGGTAAAAATGCCGATAAATGTGCATATTGCGCGAAGGGCGCCGCACACCTTTCCGTTTTTCTTACGCGCCAAAAGCAGACAGGCAAATATCACAATAAGATTTATCGCAACGATAGCAGTCATTTCAAAGAATCCCCTACGGGCGTATTCTGCCACGGTAAAGGAATAACCTTTTGGCAGTATTCCCATAAATGCATTAAAGAAATATGCCAACTGTGAAAACAGATATGCAATATAACATACCGAAATCATAGACATAAAGGAAATTGTAACGGCATTATCTATACCTGCGAAACCACCCTTTTCTTTGGCTTCAAAGTTGCCTTTTTTAAGCGAAAAGCCGTAGGATATTACGAAAATAGCAATACTAACGCCCAACAGCACCTTGAATATATCGGCGGCTATATTATCAAAAACGGAAGAAACAAGCGCATCGAAAGCCTCGTCTGAAGAACGCAGAAGGGATACAACTATTATTACACAAGGTATCGATACCAGTGCACCGATAAGCGCACCGCCGATGCTTTTGCGGCGTTTGCCTTCGCCCGAAAATACCGATGCAACGGCAATAGGCATCTTACCGAACGCCCCTTTGAAAAAGGGCGGGAAAATAAATCCTAAAAGCGACAGATCCCCTACCTCTTTTGTGTCGGCAACGGTTGAATAAAGGGACATTATACTAAGCAGGAAACCCACCACAACACTCCAGAATCGTACCGAGCCGTTAGTGGTGATAACAAACACTGCGCACAGCACCGCCGAAAGCACACCGCATACGGCAAAATACGGTTTAATTCCCTTTTTGGCAGGCAGGAAATAAACGGCAAGTACCAAGAACAATAAAAAGGCAGTAATGCCGAATCCTCCCGAAAATCCCGAACAGATACCAAAAAACGACAAAAATACACACGATACCAGCGCAAGTACAACAAATATCATATCCTTTTTACCAAGGCTGAATAATCTCAGCGGCGGTCTTGTTTGCACGGGCGGCATAAAGGGAGCACTTGCATTTTTAGGTGCCGTTCCCGCCATGTTCACATACGGATTCTGATACATCGGTTGGTTTTGAAAATTGTTCGTTTCGTTCATTTGATTTCCTCCTCATCAACAAATTTTAATATATCACCGGGTTGACATTCAAGCACCCGACATATACTTTCAAGGGTTGAAAAGCGCACCGCCTTTGCCTTGCCCGTTTTAAGCACCGAAAGGTTTGCCTGTGTAATGCCCACCTTTTCGGCAAGTTCGGCAGAGGTCATACGACGAAGTGCCAACATTATATCAAGATTTACTTCTATCATATTCACTCACCTGTACCTATATGGTCAAATCGTTTTCTTCGCGCATAAGGGCGGCGGTCTGCATAATGTTCTTAAGCACCCGAAGCATCATACCCACAAATCCACCTGCAGCGGCAATAAACCAGAAGGGCATATAAAAACAACCGCCCACCAGCGTTATAACAGCGATGGCAAAACAGCACCACGATACCCTTTTAAGATACAGTGCGTTTTTTTCGGTGAATATTATTCCGTTTTTTATGTTAAAGAGCAGTCTTAACAGACTGTACAGTATGGCAGCGGCAAAAAGCGAAGAGGGATAAAAGGTAAGCGCAAACACCCTGCTTAAAAACCTTATAGCCTTCCCGCCCACAACAAAACCGCGGTATGCGGTCATATAAAACTCGAACAAAAACGGCCCGAAAAGCATAAGCACCGCCAACAGCACACAAAGTATACCGCAAACAACTATAGACAGTTGCACCGATCTTTTTGAATTCCACATTTTTCATCTCTCCTTTGGTAACCTTTCGTTGGTATAATAACACACAAATTATCGTTTGTCAATAATCATTTTATTGTTTTTCGATAATTTTTTACCTTAAAACGATAATTATCGGTGGATTATGGAATAAAAAATACTGTCACCATAAAATAACCTTTTATCCATTAAAACAGAGTTGTCCCGTTTTGGGACGACTCTGTTTTTTATACACCTTGAAAATCGGTCTAAAAAATGATATATTTATTTAAGAAAGTGCTTGTTATTATGTGGGATTTTCAACTCGTGAAAATTATTTTCACAGGTTAAAAAGGGAACCTTCCGAAAAAAGGCCCCCTTGCCTGAAGGGGGCTGGCAAACGCAACGCGTTTGACTGGGGGATTAAAAAAGACGGAGGGATACAGTACGGAACGAAAACACAACCCAAAACTAACAGATACCGCAAAAGTATTGCGTAGGAATATGACCAAAGAAGAACGGCATTTGTGGTATGATTTTTTTGCGTTCATATCCCATACGATTTTTGCGTCAAAAGGTTATAGATAATTATATTGTGGATTTTTACCGTAGTGATGCAAGGCTTATAATCGAACTTGACGGTTCACAGCATTATAAGGAAAAAGGATTATTAAAAGACAAGATAAGAACAGAAAAAATCGAAAGTAGAAACTTGACAGTAATTCGTATACCGAATAATGAAGTTAACCAAAATTTCAGAGGTGTTTGCGAATATATTGATTTGATGGTTAAAGAATCTATGTGCCGATAAATATCCTCCCACCGCAAGCGGTCCCCCTCCCTTTAGGCAAGGGAGGCTTTTATAGGAAAATGATGTAAAAGGTGATTTTATGATAAAAATTTTATTCGTCTGCCACGGCAATATTTGCCGCTCGCCGATGGCGGAATTTGTGATGAAAGAACTGGTAAAAAGCAGAGGGTTTGAAGAAGATTTTTATATTACCTCTGCCGCAACTTCGACCGAAGAAATAGGCAACGGCGTGTATCCGCCGGTAAGGCGGTTGCTTAAAAGCAGGGGTATAAACTGCGACGAAAAGTTTGCACGGCAGGTTACATACCGTGACGGCGAAGAATACGATTTTATCATTTGTATGGACAGCGCCAATCTGCGAAACATCGCCCGCATTATATCGGATGATGCTATGAACAAGGTGAGCCGTCTGCTTGATTTTACCGAGCGGCCGCGCGATGTTGCAGACCCGTGGTACACGCGCGATTTTGAGGCTACCGAGCGCGATATTGACGAAGGGTGTATTGCATTATTAGAACATATTATTAAACAGTAAATAATAATTGACTTTATATATGTCTATATGCTATCATTCAAACAGAAGAATAAAACCAACGGAGGTAATTATATGAGGATATATGAAAACACGCTTAAAACAAGCGAAAACCGTTGCAAAAGCCGTTCATACTGCATACCTGCAGGGCGTTCGGAATATCATCTGCTTAACGGCGATTGGCGCTTTGCTTTTTTCAAGCGTGATTTTGAGATGTGCGAGGATA
>JAZOBW010000022.1:0-12869 GCA_045596185.1 Acutalibacteraceae bacterium
GCTTGTGAATGTTAACGGGTCTACCTGTGTTGCAGATTTAACGATACCGCCGCTTACGGTAAGAGCGCCCATATCGCACCAGTTAGGAATACCGTTATAGGTAGAAAGATATCCCGAATGGTTGAGAATACCGCTGACTGCGATAGTGTGGGTACCTGCTGTGAGGTAGCAACTAAGGTTATTTCTGTTATTAGAAATACTGGTATATGTATCGCGAACATTGTATTTATACTTCTCACCATCGATAACCATAATCAGATATCCGGTACCTACAGCGCCGGTATTGATATAGGTCTGCATATCGTAGTAACCGTTATACGGAACATCTACTGTATACGAGAAGTAGCAAAGGCTGCTCATATTTCTGGAATTAAGGTTATCGAAATTAACACCTGCCGCATTGGTTATGCTGTTACCGCGATAATCGGCAAGATATGATAATTGCCATGCAGGAGATGTGCCTGTTCTGATGGTATTGAAACCGTTTTTGTATGTAGCCTGACCTGACTGAAGATGATTTACAGAGGGTGCTATGGGAGTAATCTCATATTTACCCGAAATTGTAATGCAGTCCATATTGAGCCACGAGATTATGGAAGAGGTCTCGGCAACGGCGGCAATACAACGAACGGTATTTACGCCCTCGTCAAGTTCTACCTCAATAGTGGTCTTACTCCAGTTAGCATTAGATGGATTCGCATTATAATATGCCTTGTAATACTTACTGTCATTTACGCTGATAACCATATAATAATCGGAAAGTGAATAGCCCGAATTTACAGAGGGTTTGTAATCAACAGTAAGAGTGTAAGTGCTCTTTCCACCGGCCTTAACAAGGTATGTAACATAGGGGGCCGGTGCTTTATCAAAGTAACCATCGGTCTGCATTGATGCAAGTGACTGCAAATTAGCAGCATCCTGCTGCATACCGCCTATAATATGTTTACCGGTTGTGATACCGTATTCGGTGGAAGAAACAGAATACTTATTAAGTATACCGTAGGTTTCACCGTCAATGGTAACTGCCGGATGAATATCATCCTCGATAGTAAGCGGGTCTACCTGTGTTGAAGAAAGGGTAACACCGCCATTTACGGTAAGATATTCAACATCACACCAAGCGGCATAACCGTTGGTTGCACTGTGAGAAGAAACATCAATAGCCGAAGAAATAAGGATAGTATTATCACCCTCTTCAAGGTATACGCTAAGGTTTACATCTTCGTAACCTGCACCGTAATACTTGAATGGACGCTTATAATACTTACCGTTTACACGAACAATATAGTAACCTGTACCCGCATATTCAGTATTACCGATATTGTAGTTCATAGAAATATCGTAATAACCTGCCTTAGGGGCATTAAGGGTATATGCAAAATAAGAAAGACTGGAAAGATTATCCTGCGAAATATTAGCAAAAGTAAGTTTTGCATTTTTCATCGGAGAATTTTTAGCACCAACATTACCTATAATCTCACGACCGTCCGGTCTTACCTCCCAGTTATTTACATAACTGGAATCTGCAGCCTTGAGTTTAAGTGTAGAACTGTTTGCTGCAAGTACAGTAAGTCCCGACTGAACAAAAAGGCAGTTGATATCTACCCAGGTAACGGGATTATAGTTGGGAGATGCAAATGGAAGCAAACGGATAACATTGGCACCTTTTTCAAGGTGAACGGTATACATATCCTGTCCCTCGCCTACCCATACGGTGCTACTCGCACCGGAAGTTGCGGTGATATCCTTTCCGGTATAAAAATACTTTTCATTTACACCAATAACCATATTATAGGTAACGGTGCCGGAAGTAGTTCCTACCTGATATACAGGATTTACGGTATAGTCGCCCTCTTCGGGAGCGGTTACAATATAGGCTGCATAAGGAGCGGCTTCTTTAATAAGATAGCCATCGTTTTGCATAGAGGTTACGGTCTGTTTTTCAGGAATGGCGCCGTAACTTGAAATACCAACCGTATTGGTTTTATCATTATCATAAATGTTCCACAAAGCATAGTTCCATGAAGTGTGGCTCATAGGATACCAGCCGTGGCCATCAAGTGCAGATGCAGTTATTGGTGCGGTAAAAACCACTGAAAGCATCAATGCACAGACTAAAAATGTTGAAAGTATCTTGGTGATTTTCTTCATACTTACCTCCACTTTCATATACTTTTTTGAGACAGCGTAATTTCTTACTAATTTTCAAATAGGGATAGCAACAAAAGTTGCTATCCCTATTGATTTGTGCTACTAAATATAGATAGCCAGTTTATTGAAGTTCAGATCAGTTATTACGCTGCCTGCGCTTCTTTTCTGCAATAAAAGCCATACCGCCAACTGCAACAAGTGCAAGAATCATCGGAATCGCAATAACAAGATTTTCACCTGTCTGCGGGCTTCCCGGTTTAGTAGAGCCTACGGTGTTTCCGTCTTCATCAATAGTGATGGTGTAAGAAGGTTTAACCTTGCTTGCATCTATGATGAAGAGATCATCGTGTACATGCATCAAATCGTCACCGAGATTTTCGGGGAAAGGCTCAACAATAACGGTACCAACGCCTTCGGGCAGAACGATACAGTCATGGTCGACCCAATAAAGGTTACCGGAAGAGTTTATGACATCAAAGAGCATACATGTAAGGGTAAGGGTATTCTCGCCCTCTTCAAGAGCAATATCATAAACACGGGAGAAGTGTGCAGAAAGAGTACCGTATACACGGAATTCCATCTTTTCAAACTTACTGCCGTTTACCGACATACCAACAAATACTTCGTGGGTCTTAACATTACCGCCCCAACCGGTCCAACCAAGGAACTCTACAGGATATACGCCTGCTTCAGGAGCAATAATGGTGTACTGAACATAAGAAGTATATGCAAGATAGTCAGAATTGGAATTAAGCTTGTCAAGTGTAAGTGCGGAAGATACGATCTTACCGAATACCTCGCCACCTGCATATCCGTGATCTCTACCGGAAGGCGCCTGACCTCTTTCGGTCTTTTTAGCATAACCGCGAAGGAGAGAATCTTCTGCTTCGATATAGGTTGCAGGAGCAGTTACGGATATGTTATGAGCCTTAATATCAAGATAATCGTGATATACTGCAACACTGGAAAGTTCATCAGCGGGGATGGAATCGTGTGTAGCAGAAGTGAACTGAATCTTGTTAAGACCCTTATTAAGATGAACGATAGATGTTACATTGGTGTAACGGGTACGGAAGTTATTGACCTCAAGTTCCTTGAGTTGTGCCTTGCCGTTTACAATTACAAAGAAGTATGCCTTCTTGTTTGCGGGAAGTTCCTCACCAAGAGCGGTGTAGGAAAGACCGTTTATGATTTCATAATCGCCCTCTTCCTCTGCAGTTACATAGTATGTAATTGTAGGAGTGAGAACGGGATTAAGACCGTTGTTCAATATCTGAGCCTTGGTCTGTGCGTTGAAATACAAACCGTTAGGAACGCTTCTGCCGTAACCTTCAGAGAAGGAGCCCATCTTATACTGATCAGTATAGTTGTCGTAGTAAGAGTCGGACTCGGCTTCGAAACGGGTATAGTTAGCAGAATCAACAGGTGCAGCACCTTCAGGCATTAAAGGACGGATTGAATACTCAAGACCGGAAGCCTCAAGATCTTCAAGAGCCTTGCTGTAAAGACCAAGATAGTCCATATTGACCCAAGTACCACCTTGACCTGCACCCATAGTTGCCTGATAGGTTTCCTTATCGAAGATGGTAGCAACAACGGTGTTCTTACCGGCAGTAAGTTGAACATCAACCCAATCGCCAGAACCATTCTGCTGATATACGGTGGTAACATTGTTACCATCGGTTACAAAGAGATAGGTATGAACTGTATCAGGATACTTACCATTTGTACCGAAACGATAACCGGAAGTCAAAGAATAGGTGCCGGTTACCTCAGCCTCAACAGTATAGATAACATGGGGCTGCTTCAGATAAGTATCGCTAGAACCGGTTTTGTATTCTTCTTCGGAAGGAATCTTGGTATAGCCGTATCCACCCTGTGAAAGTGCAAGACCGCCGGAATAATTGTTACTCTTTTCGGTAGAAGGATAGTTATATGCTTCACCGAAAGTTTCAGCCTCGGCAATAACTGCTATTTCACTCTTAGGAAGAACCTTGGTAAGGCCATCGTCGATATCAAGATAGTCGATATTTGCCCAAACCTTGGTAGCAAGACCGCCAAGTTCAAGATATCTGTTGTAGGTTTCTGCAGAAAAGGTAGAAATGTAAACCTTGTTTTCACCTGCAGCAACATCAACATCAACCCATTCGCCGGGTGCTACGGGGTAACCCTTGGAACCCTTTGAATTCTTAACAATGATGTAGATAAGTTTATCATTCTTTTCTGCCTTAAGAGCATTAAGAGCATCAACCGCGGTAGCATCGCAACCCACTTTATAGCCTGCTGCTAACTGCTTAGTGCCGTCTGCTTCAGCAAGAACAGTAAATTCAACATTGGCGATACCCTTATTAAATTCACCTGCAAGCATTTCGGCATCGGTCTTAAATGCGGAATAACCGCCGAAGTTACCGTTACCGTAAGCAACGCCGCCGGAATATCCGCCGCCTGCTTCTTTTGCATTGTAGGAACTGGTGATACCGTACTTTTCAGCCTCCATACGATTCTGGCTGAGCGGATTAATTGGGTTATCAGCAAGGGTGAGACCACCGTTCAAAGTAAGTGTTGTAAAGGTGGTTTCGCCGTAAACACCTGCGGAAGTAGCAGGAATCTGCGGAATGAAGGTCAATGAATGTTTGCCCTTCTCAAGGTAAACGGAAGCATTAGCAACCGATGTACCGCTCTTTACAAACTTGATGGTGTTGGAAATGTTGTCTACCATAAGTACGAAGTTGCAGTCGTTACCTGCGGGAGCAGAACCGGACTTAGCGCCTACGGTATAGGGCAACGAAATATCATAGTAACCGCTTACAGGAGCGTTTACACTGTAAGAGAAGTATGCAGCAGTGGAAAGATACTTGGTTGTAAGGGAATCAACTGCAATACCCTGAGCCGACATATCGGTAACACCGGAGAGTTTGCCACCGGTGGAAGAGAAACCGGCCTTATAGGGGGCGCGCTGTGTTTCCAAAACAAGTGACTGCGGAAGAACACCACAGGGATCTGCAACAGCAGCATCCTGTGAAGTGATAAGAACATAGTCGATATCAATTATATCTTCTGCATAGTAGGATGCATTATCGGAGGTGAAGGGAATAAGACGGATAACATTTATGCCTTCATTAAGTTGAAGATCAACAGAATTGTAGTTCCAACCGGCACCCTTTAAGCCATCCTGTGCATAAGGAAGTGCATAATAATCCTTATCGTTAACCGAAATAGTCATTTTGTAAGTATCAACATTGGCACCCTTATAATTATAAGAAGGTGTGAATGAATAGGTACCTGCGGCAGAAGCCTTAACCATAAAGGTTACCATTGGATTATTTGCCTTATCAAGAATAGCAGCAAGTTCTGCTTTAGACTGAAGGGCAGAGGCATCAGCCTTAACGCCGCCGAATGCACCACGTGCAGAGTAGCCGTCAAGACCGGTAAGTTTATCTTCGAAACCAATAGCGGTACCGAAAATTTCAGCCTCAAGGTGGTTAGTAACGGTGTTTTCGTCAACAGTATCAGGAATATCGTAAGGATCAACCTGAGTTGCAGATTCGGTAAGACCGTTAGTAACGATGTAGTTCATATAGCAAGGATGATAGAAACGCTCTTCCAGTGTGGCAGCGTTCTTATAATCGAACATTGCACTGAACATAATTGTGTGTGTACCCTTTGTGAGGTACATAGTAGCGTTAACCGCATTGGTATTAGAAGTATTGGAACTGGGAATGTTAAGGGGAAGGATAGACTCAACAAAGTTGAGTTTGCTGGTTGTTCCGTCTACACGGGCTACAACATAACCGGTAGCACCTGCAACTGACTGAGCGCCCATTCCCTGCTGCATTGCTGCTGCACCGGTACCGGAATAACCGGAGAATACATGATAAGAAATATCATAGTAACCGTCTGCAGGAACATCAACAGTCTTTGCTACATAAGGAAGGTCTGCAAGGGTATCCTGACAGATATCCTCGAACTCATAACCGGTAGCAGCAAAATTGTCAAGAGTCTTAACGGAGGAACCCTGATTGATAACACCGTTGAAGTAGGTCTTAACGCCGCCGGAAGTAAGGCTGCTGTGTCTTACAACAGAAGCGTTGCTGTTACGGGTGAGATTTTCAGCAGAATACTCAATAGGAGATGCCATAACACCCTTAAGGGGCTTTACAACGCTGAGTGACTGCTGTGCTACATTGTAGTTATAAGAATATGTTTCCTTAGTATTGGCGATACAACGAACAACGTTTACGCCGGCTTCAAGTTCAACTTCAAGTTCAAAAGAAGAAATACCGAACTTGTAGTTCTCTATCTTGTAGAACTTCTTATCATTTACAGAAATTACCGAGAAGTAACCCTCGTAGTTATTGGGGTCGTTTGTATTCATAGTAACATTCTGCTTGATGAAGTACTTGCCAGCCTTGGGAGCCTTAACCATATAGGTTACATAAGGAAGACCGGTCTTCATAAGAGAGCCAGTTGCAACCATATTTTCATAAGACTGAACATAATCTACAACAGCGTTCTTCTGGGGAGACGCATACTTGGTGGCACCAAGGTCGTTGTAGTTGTAGGGAGCCGCAAAGGAAGCGGCATCAAGTGTGGTATAAACACGCTCGGGAGTTACGGTTGAAGGATCAATCTGGGTTGCAGCCTCTGTACCGCCGTAAACAATAAGCTGACCAAAGTCGGTCCAGTTCATTGTTTCACCGCTACCGGCAGATTCGCCAATATTACAGGTTAAAAGCAGTACATTAGAACCAGCCTTAAGATAGGTGGTAAGGTCAATACGGTTATATTCAAAGTTGTTCTTACCGTTATCGGTAGAACGAACAGCCCATGCCTCGTAAGGAACGCCGTTTACCATATAACCGTGAAGTAACGGCTCGAGTGTGCTCTTGAAATCTGTCAAACCTGTCTTATAGGAGACAGAAATATCATAATAACCTGCGGTAGGTACATCAATCGTATATGCGAAGTGAGAATAATTCTTGATTGTGGAAACTTCGAAATTCTCGAAGGTGTGACCATTTGCATACATAGTTGCGCACTGGTCACCGCCAATATAGTTGCTTATTGTGCCGAACATATTTATATAATCGGCAGCACCGGCATCGAGTTGTGTAGGAACATACTTATCAACAGGAGTAAGTTTCTTATCTACATCAAGATAGTCGATATTAAGCCAACAATTTCTCTTGAATTCTCTCTGTTCGTAGGTTATCGGAACCATACGAATGATGTTCTGACCTCTGGAAAGAGATACAGCAACGGTAGAATCGTTTGACAGCGGATCGCCTGCAGAAGCGTTGTACTTGCTTGTGTAAACTTCCCTATCGTTAACGAGAATTACCATTTCATAGTTTGCAAGAAAATCTGCAAACTGCGGATCGGTAACACCGCCATTTCTACCAACCTGATAACCGGGCTTGATGTTGTAAACGCCGTCTGCAGGAGCATTTACGGTGTATGCAACATATGCGGTGTTGGTCTTATCAAAGTGATTAGAGAGAGACTCTAAAGTCTGCATCTTATCATAGTCACAGTTGAGACCACCAAATACCTTGCCGCCGGAAGCGTTAACAGAACTGGAGTCGTTTTTATTGAAGTGAAGTGATTCAACGCCATAAGTCTCTGCTTCCATACGGGTGAAGTTTTCAGCATCAACAGCGGGAGCCGCTGCGAGGCTTGAAATAGTTCCTGAAAAGGCGGAGAAAATCAATGCGCAAATCAAGAACACCGATAAAAGTCTTTTTGTGTTTGACATTTATTTTCCCTCCTTAAAGATAAACGTTAGCATCCCAAGCAAGTGTAAGAACAGAGGAGCCGGGAAGCGAATATTCGATAACCTTGTCTTCAAATACAACCTTGAATGTTACATCCTTAACACCCTCGTTACCAAGAACAACAACTGCGGTGCCGTCCGGATTTACGAAAGCAAAGTCGTAGCAGAAAGAGTCAACAAGGTTTGCATCGGTTGCCTCTACAAACTTAGCACCACGATGTACATACTTACTTACGTGTGCAAGTGCATAGAAGTCCATAAGATATACGAGAGTATCGGTTTCGGGATCATACTCGGTAAGACCGGTACCGTAAACGCTCATATCTCTGCCGCTAAGACCCTTAACTTCGTCACCGGCAGGACCTCTGGTCTTCCAGTAATCATCGAGAGTATCGAGGCAGATGTTCCAAATGGTCCAAGAAGAACCGCCGTAACGGAACAGTTTGTGCATCCAGGAAATCTGACGGAACAACTGAGACGGCTGACCGCCCTGCTCATTACCTGCAGTTTCGGTGATAAATATTTCAAGGTCGGGGAAGAGTTCGTGAGTTTCGTTAACAACGGTCTCGTCACCGCCATAGAAGTGGAATGCAACACCATCAATGTTGCCGTACTGCTGACCTGTGAAGGTAAGAGCATCGCCGAAGAAGTTAAAGTCCCAAGCGAAGATCTTGGTTTCGATATTATTCTCTTCAAAAGCAGGAGCAAGATAGTAGTTAACCATCTTGGTCATATTGGTGGGAGAATAATATGTAGCAGGAATTCCGTGCTGACCTGTAGGCTCGTTCTGAGGAGTGATCATATAGAAATCAACACCATGCTCAGAATAAGAATTAAGACACTTTACATAGTAATCAGCGTATGCCTGATAACATTCCTGTCTGAGAGCAGCGCCCTTAGATGTGTTCCAAGAGAACAAGGTCTTCATCCAACGGGGAGCAGTCCAAACAGAACCGATGAACATAATATCGGGGTTAAGTTTCTGTGCAGCATTGATATAAGGCATTACTGCAAGGTCAATGTTCTTTCCTTCGGGATACAAAGGAGTAACCTCGGGAACAGTAGTGATAGGCATACTTACAGCAGGTGTAAAGTCATACATATCGGAGAATTCTTTAATAAGTTCACTTGGAAGAGATGCGGTATCAAAAACGATATCGTCTTCGCCGGTAACCTCTCTGAGTCTCTTTTCAACATATGCAAGATCAACCTCGTTATAGGTGTGATATACATAGTCATAGTCGCCGCATCCGATGGTCTGACGGAGCATATCGGCGCCGATACCCTTGTTGGGGTCGAAAAGGCGGGTCATCAACTGGTCTTTAAGATCGGGGTTCATAACCTCAAGGTTATAAACGGTGGAACCTGTCATAGACGCACCAAAGCCCTGCATCGTCTGATATGTAGTGTTGGGTTCGACCTCGATGATCATACCCGAACTTCTATCAAGTTCCGATACAGAGTAGACCTTTACCCCCTCATCGCGTCTCTGGAATTTAACACCGGCGTTTGCGGTGGTCATATAGGCGCGGGGAGTGCCATTAACAGTGTAATCCTTTATCGTCTTTGTAGTAACAGTAGACGAAGATGTGTTATTGATAACGGGTTTTGAACTGGGGATGATGGGATCGTCATCAATATCAGATTCTGTTGACTCTTCAGAAGTAGTTGGCTTTTTCTTGATGATGATCTTTTTCTTCTTTTTCTTGGAAGAGGTTGCTGTATCATCGGTACAACCGGCGATACAAAGTATCATACCAAGGCAGAGCAAAATACTAATGAGTCTTTGCAACTTGCTTTTCATGTGCATACTCCTTTTCATAAATTTTTTATTAAAACACATGCATACATAGTATATCATAGCGAAACCAAAATAACAAGTGTTTTATTATATAAAAACAGCAATTTTTGAACACTTTTTGTTAAAAATCACTATTTTCAGAAATGTCCCACCAATGCACTGTTATTAATTTGGGATTTAGCCCCATCAAATGACAATTGTGCAGTGGAGTGCCTGAAAACAATTCATAAAATTGCCAATTTATCCCGCGCAGAAAACCTGCGTGGGATAAATTGAGTTTAAGTTATTCACCAGTAATACCGGAGTTTTCGATACTACCTATCATACTCTTCTGTGCCACAAAATACAGAAGCATCAGCGGTGCAATAACAAGCATTGTTGCAGACATCTGAATTCTTTCGTTCAGACGGTTTTCAGCACTACCGAACGACGATGACACAACCTGTGAGAAGGTAGAGTCGAACGCTTTAAGTTGCAACGGCAATGTTTTGTATATACCGTTGAAGAAAAGTTGTGACTGGGTGGTTTCGTTCCAATACCAGATGAATGAGAACATAAGGCAAAGTACTATCATCGGTACCGCCAAAGGCAGAGCAACCTTGAAGAACAGGCGGAAGTTACCCGCACCGTCCAACTGTGCTGCCTCATCGTATGATTTCGGATAGGACTTGAAACTCTGCATAAACATAAGAATGAAGAGCGAAGCCTTAAGACCCTGACCGAGTAATGCGGGGATAATCATTGAACTGAGTTTTCCGATTAGTCCGTATTCGTTATAAAGAACATAACGCGGTACCGCAACAACATCGGTAGGCAATACAAATATGAGAAGAAGCATTGCAACCCAGAACTTACTGAGGGGAACCGAATAACGAGCAAGTGCATAACCGGCAAAAGCACAGGTTATGGTCTGGAAAACAGCACAAATGGCAGCAAAGTAAACGGTAATGCCAAGACTGTTGGTGTAATCCAGAATATCGTATACAAGGGCATATCCCTCAAAGTCTACAGCAGTAGGAATCCACTGAATGGTTGGGTTGATAAGGTCGGTGGTAGGCATTATTGACATAACAAGCATATAGAGTATCGGATAAAGATACACAAAGCCTATACCTATCAATATGAAATAGCATACCAGATTTAATAGACGCGCACGTCTGTGTTCTCTTCTGTTTGCCGAATTTATCTTACGTCTTTCGGCAATTTTCGCTAGTCTACTATTCATTTCTTCTGCTTCACCGCCTTTTCACGCAATAACAGGAATGCTACCAGTATCAACAAAAGTACCGTTATGGCATACATCCACGACATAGCCGAAGAATATGCGTAGGTCTTACCAGTTGCGGTAAGGTTACTCTGAACATAAGCGGTAACCTTATTTCCTGAATAGTTCGAAAGGTCAACAATGGTGTATATCGCAGATACCAGAAGCATAGGACGAAGTGTGGGAAGGGTTATCTTCCAGAACACCTGCCATGCACTCGCACCGTCGATGGAAGCAGCCTCGTAAAGTGAGGTGCTTACCTTCTGAAGGGTTGAAAGCATAAGCAATATCTGAATACCCGAGAACCAAAGTATGGTAACAACATTGTCGAAGATATAAAGCAACGGTACCGAAATAACATCGGGTAATGTTGCAATAATCTGATAGAAAGAGTACTGACTCGGCTTGATGATAGCGGTTGCATCGTTACCGATAAGTTTGTTCATAACCGGACCGTTGATGAAAACAACCGGGAAGAAGAACAACGCACGGAAGAATGCACGACCTGGCAGATGCTTGTTAAGCAGAACTGCAAACAAAACCGAAACAACAAGTATCATCGGGGTCAAAAGACCGATGAACTTTATTGTGTCAAGCAGATAGGGACCGAAATTGATATCTTCATTAAATGCATATACATACCATTTGAAGCCCCTAAATTCAGTGCCTATACCGTTTGAAAAGTTAACATCACAAACACTGAGCCACATTGAATAAAGCATCGGCATCATTGTGAAAACAAACATACCGAGTATCCACGGAGACATAAAGGTAAGTCCCGCAAGTCCCTGACGGGTTTTTAATGATATTGATTTTTTCATATATACCCCGCCTTTCAACCGTTAAGACATACTGCAGTAAGAGCCGGTATTACGGTTCCTTGCATATCAAAGTCTTCGGAACGATAGTTAACAACAACCTTTATTCCACCTTCGTAATCAACAGAGATAACGCCCTCTTCGATTACATCGTGGTTTTCGATACGCTTACCGCGTACCTGTGAAAGCACCTCGTCGATGATATCGTATATCTCAACGATAGTTTCCTTCCAATCTTCATATCTGGTGGAACTGTACTCACCGATTGCGGTCTTTTTAATTTCATAGTTATCCTCTTCTGTAAGGATAAACGACGGATAACAGTTATACTCAATACACTTAAGAACGCTGGTTCTTGAATAGAAACTGTCATTTGCATATGGCGCAAACATTGTTACCTTTCCGGAAAGAACCATCTGAAGGAACGGAACAGAATCGTCTTCAAACAGATACTGGCTTGAAGACATAGGAGTATTACGATACTGATCCATAAATGCATACAAATATTCGTTGGGGCTGAATATTGTAAGTTTTTCCTCTTCTGCAAGTTTTCCGAATGTTTCAACTATTTTATCAAGAACATCGCTTCGAGAAACAAAGTTATCGGTAAGGTACTCACCGTACAGCAGGTTACCGCCATCGATAACAGGCGTTCCTATATTGTGTTCTGTGAAAGCATCGTTCTGCTTGACCAGATGTTCAAGCGAATCCGGATACTTGAGATAGAAAGTTGTGGGAAGGAACGCTTCTTTGTTTTCACGGGTAGTCGAGATCGGCGACTGTGAAAGCGAGATAGCAGCATCCTTCTGGCTTCCTATCTGCGGTTCTCTTGCGCGCAGATAATCGCTGTAAAGCGAAAGTTGTCCGGAAGAACCGAGGGCATCGGTCAAAGACTTAAGAGTATCGAAAGATCCAAAGTTTCCTTTTTTATAGATCTTATCCTTCTTATAACCGTAGATACCGCCCTTCTGCCAACCCATAAGCGAGATGTGGGGGTCTTCTATTCCCTTTTCACCGAGTTCTTTAACTGCCTTTTCAATGTATTCTACCGAGGTAATATCC
>JAZOBW010000023.1:0-7556 GCA_045596185.1 Acutalibacteraceae bacterium
ACAGTTCCTCAACTACTTTGAGGAAGACAATATGCCCCAGACCAAACTTAACCGTGACCTTGAGGGTGGTATGGCTATATCTGTTGGCAGACTCAGAGAAGATACACAGTACGATTATAAGTTCGTATGCCTTTCCCACAATACCCTTCGCGGTGCCGCAGGCGGTGCTGTTCTACTTGCAGAACTTCTTTGTGCAAAGGGATATATGGACTGACATCTTAAAAAATATAATATTTATTCGGGGGTATTTTTATGAAAAAACGCATTTTCACCGGCGCTGCAACCGCACTTATTACTCCTATGAACGACGATTATTCCGTCAACTACGAAGCGTTAAGGTCGCTTGTTAACGAACAGATAAATAGCGGCATCGATGCACTTGTCGTCTGCGGAACAACGGGTGAAAAATCTACACTTCGCTATGACGAGCATGTAAAGGTTATAGAAATAGCCGCTGCTACTGCAGGTGGCAGAGTGCCAATCATCGCGGGTACCGGCAGTAATGATACGGTATATTCTGTAGAACTTTGTAATGATGCCGCCGCTGTTGGTGCTGATGCTTTCCTGATGGTTACCCCCTATTATAACAAGACTTCCCAGCAAGGTCTTATAGCACATTACAATTATATCGCCGACCGTGTTAACAACCCTATTATTCTTTATAATGTTCCTTCGCGAACCGGCGTTGCCATTAAACCGACAACATATAAAGAATTAAGCCGCCACAAAAATATAGTAGCGGTAAAAGAGGCCAACGGTGACCTTTCTTTGGTTGCTGAAACCCGATATCTTTGCGGCGATGACCTCGACATATATTCCGGCAACGACGATCAGACTGTTCCCATAATGTCATTAGGCGGAATCGGTGTTATATCGGTTCTTTCCAACTTTGCGCCAAAACTTATGCACGATATCTGTTCGCTCTACATTGAAGGCAAAACACAGGAGGCTGCCCAACTTCATATAAAGCATATTGGGCTTATGAATGCACTCTTCTGCGATGTCAACCCCATTCCGGTTAAAGAAGCAATGAATATGCTTGGCTATAGTGCCGGTCCTTGCCGATTGCCGCTGTTGACCACAAATGAATCCAACAAATCACTTCTCGCTTCAAAGCTAAAAGAATGCGGTTTCATTAAGTAAAATATTTTCAGGATGTGAAAAAATGACCGAAATTTTATTATCAGGTGCCTATGGTAAAATGGGAAAGACCATTACTGAATATGCTGCAGATAATGATAGAATTAAAATTGTATGCGGTGTTGATATCGGAGAAGGTTTTCAAAAATTTCCCGTATACAGAACCTTTGATGAGGTTTCGCATAAACCGAACGTAATAATCGATTTTTCCCATATCTCGGTTCTTGATGGACTTCTTGAGTATGCAATAAATAACAATGTTGCAGTAGTCCTTGCTACTACTGGATATTCAGCGGAACAAATCAACCATATAAAAGAAGCCGCTAAAAAAATCCCTGTTTTCTTTTCGGCAAATATGTCACTTGGCGTAAATTTGCTTTCTGCACTTGCAAAAAAGGCGGTAAGTATTTTAGGTGACGATTTCGATATCGAAATCGTAGAAAAGCATCATAATCTTAAACTCGATGCCCCATCGGGTACCGCTATTATGCTTGCAAATGCAATCAATGATGTTTCCGGTGATAAATACGGTTACGAATACGACCGTCATTCAAAACGGTGCAAGAGAGGCAAAAACGAAATAGGAATACATTCTATCAGAGGCGGAACTATTGTTGGCGAACACGATATTATATTCGCAGGAAACGACGAGATTGTAACCCTTTCGCACACGGCAACTTCAAAAGGTATTTTTGCCACCGGTGCATTGAAAGCCGCTCAGTTTGTTTCAAAAATGCCTGCCGGTCTGTACGATATGGCAAGTATGCTTTCTTTTGAATAACAGATAAAAAGATACCGATTGATGGTTGATCAATCGGTATCTTTTTTCATATCAATAATTCGTGCAGACAAAAGTTCAGCATCATCAAGAACATGGGTTATCATAAGAACACTCTTTCCTTTATCCAAAAAATCCTCTTTGATGGTTTGACTTATGATTGATTTATTTTCCTCATCAATGCCGTTAAATGCCTCGTCAAGTATCAACAAATCGCCCCCGTAGGCAAGGGCACGAACAATAGCAGCTCTGCGTTTCATACCGCCGCTGAGTTCATTAACTGATTTGCAAAGGCTATCACCAAGACCGAACAGTTCAAGTAACCGGTCGGCATATTCGTATTGGGACTCCTTAAGGACAAGTCTAATGTTTTTTTGAAGACTTAAATGGGATAACAAGCGGTCTTCCTGAAAAACGCACGAAACTTTTCTTGGTGCAACAACAGTTCCGCTCTTAGGTTTTTCAAGACCCATAACAATTCGGGTAACGGTTGTTTTTCCGCAGCCGGACGGTCCACTCAAACAAACACATTCGCCCTTATCGACTGTAAGCGAAAAATTTTCCAGAACCGTTTTATCGCCGTAGGAAAAGGAAACGTTATCAAGCATCAACATTTGCCTTTCTCCCTTCGTTCAAGATATTTTCGACACAGCGCTTTAAGTGCGGTTTCGAAAATAAGGCTTAAAAAGACAACAGTAAGTGTTACAGCATATACCTCGTCAAATTCGAAATTCCCTTTAGCGCGATAGATACTTTTGCCGAGCGATATCATCGGTGTACAGATAACCTCTGCCGCAATACCCGATTTCCACGCAAAACCCAGTCCGCTTACAATCGCAGACAATATCTCGCACGATATTTCGGGAAGTTTTATCTTAAACAGAATTGCAACCGGTTTCATTCCGAATACCCGTCCCATTTCCGGCAAAGCCGGGTCAACATTTCTAAGGCCGTCGTGTACCGATTGCCATACAAGCGGCACAACCATTAAAAATGCAATAAATATAGGCAGTCGGTCAACATCAATAAACAAAAAAGCAAGAATAACAAACGACACTACCGGAACCACTCTGATAATGCGAAGCATCGGTGATAGTAATGCATCGGCTATACCTACCGAGGATGTAAAAATACCCGAAATAATTCCGGTGATGCAACCAATCGCAAATCCGGCGAAAATACGACCCACAGTAGCAAGTGTGGCATTCCAGAATTCGGCAGTAAACACAAGTTTGCCGAAACTTACCAAAACAGCAAAGGGTGACGGTAAAAACAGCACCAGATCTTCGCCGACAAGCAGGTGCGCCGCCTCCCAGATAGTAATCCAGAAAGCGGTCACCAAAACAAATTTTAATATCTTTTTAGGCAGATTATTTAACACCATAATAGAAGTTTTCAGCAGGTTGTTTGCCACCGATCGCAGAGGGATCGTAACTTGCAAGTACCTGATAGTAATCAATAATAGATTCCTTCATATCCACACCCGTTACAAATGTAACATTGCAACCGGGAATTGCAGCATAAGCGATTTCGGAACTGGGAATAATTTCGTGCTTTTCACAAAGAATAGCGGCATTTTTCTGATTCTTATTTGCATATTCAATTGATGCCTCATATTCCTTAAGGAACTTTTCAACCGCCTCGGGATTTTCCTCTACATAAGAAGTAAGCGCAACAACACAGCCCATCATAAGCGAAGTATCGGAGATTTTATCCCACTCATCATTGATGCTGAGCACTCTGCGAAGAGTATCCTTTTTGCTCAAAACAGTAGATGCTGCAGGTTCAGGTATCATAGCAACGGTTGCGTTACCGCTCATAAGATTTGCTACAAGTTCATCATTTGTTGCAACAAACTTAAGTACAACATCACTATCGGGGTCGATGCGATTCATCTTAAGCAGGAATCTGAGAATATATTCGGGATTAGAACCCTCACCGGTAGAATAGATGGTTTTTCCCTTAAGATCCGCAAAAGATTTTATAGATTCACCATTTTCAACTATCGAAAGCACACCAAGGGTGTTAACGGCCAACATTGTTATCTTTCCTTCGGTTTTGGCGGAAAGTTTTGCTGCAAGGTTTGTGGGAACAGATGCAATATTTATTTCGCCATTAACAATCTTGCCGCTTATTTCATCAGCAGCAGATGCAAGCGTAAAGGAGTATTTATTTGCGGTCTTACCATTTGCCGAATCCTCCATCAACTTTGCCATACCTACACCGGTAGGACCTTTAAGACAGGCAACGGTCATATCGACCGAGGTATACTCTTCAGAAGCAGTATCTTCAACGGCAGATGCTATCGAAGAAACCTCAGCATCATCGGTTGTTTTGCAGCCAACAAATGTAAGCATTAAAGCAAAACAAAGAAGTACAGAAATTGCGGAAATAATTTTTTTCATACTGATCAATCCTTTTTTAAGTCATTAAACGGAAGCGCTTTCCTTCCCTTTTCACAAAACCATTTCTTTCAAGCGATTCAACCGATCTGTAAAGACTGGAACGACCGATTTTGAGCCGCCGTGCCAATTCAGACATACCAAAACCTAAATCGACGGTTCCGTCCTCACCTGCATTACTCATCAAATACTCATAGAGTCTATGATCGGTATTGTCGGCGGAAAACGCATCAAATCTTCGATTTAAGAATCTGATTCGTTCGGTTAAAAAGCCAATATAAGCAATAGCAATGTTTGGGTAATCTTCCAGCAGCGTTCTGAAAAGCGACTCGGTAATATAAATAACCTCACAGTCGGTTTTTGCCTTTATGCTGCTGAGACCGTCATCCCACTCTCCGAAAACAGAAGCAGAACCGAAAATACCACCTGCAGTAACAGTTCGCATTGTTACACTGACACCAACCTCGCTGCAACGGGCAATCACAGCATTTCCCGACACAAGAATACCGATACAACCTTTTTTATAAAGTTCACCGTTTTTTCTGATCGTAATCGGCCTTTCCAGCCTTGCAAATACCGCTTTTTTTTCATTCTCACTCAGTGTTTCAAACAGGAGACAACGCATTCTTCACACCTCCATCAAAGTGTGCCATATGGAACACTTTTTTATAATTATATACCATTTGGTACAAAAAATCAATAGTAAAAGCAAAAAAATCAGGCTGAAATCAGCCTGATTGATTATTATTGGTTATTTTAACGTTTTCAAATGTAACCTTGAAACTTTCATCAGGTATTACCAACGAAATCGGAAGACCTGAAGGAGAGAATGTAAAAGTATATTTATAGTTTCCAACTTCACCGGAAACCGTGCAATTTTTCCCTTTTTCAAAAACGGTTTCGGCATCATTCTTTGCATCAATCAATATGTTGTATATAGTAAATGCCACACCGCTTACAGGCATTGTTTCGGTTTTGGGTGTGTAAACTATTCCCTTATATTCGGCTGTAACGGTACTATCATCAAATATTAAAATCATACCTTCGATTATTTGCGGTTCAATTACCTCAAACCTAACAACCGAATCAGCGTCAATAGTAGTATTACAGGAATAATTTTCATTAAAATAATCAATATTCGCCGTAAACTCGATATTGTTCAGTACAGGGATAACCCTATTTTCAGGTGAGCAACCTGTGATAAGCATAAAAAGACAAAACAAAAACAACAGCCTACAATGTTTCAATATTATCACTCCGCATCATACAGTGAACACGCTTTCAAGGGCATCGATAATATCACTAGGCAACATTGCAGTTTTCGTGTGCTTTGCTGCGGCAACATCACCTGCGGCACCGTGCAGCCATACAGCCGACATCGCAGCCTTTAGCGGAACCTCGCCTTGTGCAAGTCTGGAAACTAAAATTCCTGCGAGTACATCGCCGCTGCCGCCTTTTGACATTCCGGAATTTCCTGTAATATTAAAATACACTCTGCCATCCGACGATGCAATTATCGTATTTGCACCTTTAAGCACAACAATGCAACCGTATTTTTGAGCAAAGCCACGTGCATATTCAACACGGTTTGCCTCGATATCGACAACATCGGTTTTACAAAGCCTTGCCATTTCTGCAGAATGAGGAGTCAATATTATCGGTGCCTTAACCGTTCTGATAATATCTATGTTTTCGGCAACCGCATTTATTCCATCTGCATCAATAACAACAGGTATTTCGGTAAGACTAAGTGTATCTGCGACCAAAGCATTAGCATATGGACTCCTGCCTAAACCGCACCCCAATAACAGCGCATCGCTGTTTTCAAGTGCGGTTTTAAGTAGTTTATACCCTATTTCAGGTGCGCCTTGAGGTGAAGTGGTGACCGGCAAGGTGACCGCTTCGGGAACAGAGACCGTAAAGGTAGCATAGTTTTTGTCGCAAACAAACGCTTTTACGAGTCCAACGCCGCTTTTAGCTGCGGCTCTTGCCGCAAGTATCTGTGCGCCGCACATACCATAACTTCCTGTAATCAATAACGCTTTTCCAAAATCACCTTTGTGAGAATTTTTAGGACGCTTTTTTTGTACAGGCGGTTCAACGGTAAGATAGGTATACTCAGACGGTTCTATTCCAATATCAATTACAAAGTATTCGCCGCAATACTCTGAAGCAGGTGGAAGCAGAAAACAAGACTTCAAGGCAATAAAGGTCATAGTATAATCGGCACGAAATGCTTTGCTAACAGCACCGCTGTCGGCAGAAATTCCGCTCGGCAGGTCAATCGAAATTTTTAACGCATCACACATATTCATACTGTCTATAACAGTAGAAAGTTTATCATCGGGTTCACGGTTAAAACCTATTCCAAAAAGTGCATCAACAAGAATTTCGGTATCATCGCTGATCATATCAACTTCAGGAATTCCTTCTGCCAAACCGATAAAACGATTAGCAGTTTCGGTAACCGGTATTCCGTACGGAAAATACAAAAAAACCTCTGCCCCCATACAAGACAGCCGATATGCCACAACGATACCGTCTCCGCCGTTATTGCCCTTTCCGCACACAACTGTTATTTTTTTGCCTTTTATATCGGTTATTTCTGCAATCCTTTCGGCTGCACGGCAACCGGCATTATACATCAGATCATCAAAAGAAAAAATGCCGTTTAATACGGCATTCTCCTCCGCCGCCCTGATTTGTGCTACAGTCAATACCTTCATGGCGACAACTCCTTATCAATTTTTGAAAGCCTGATTAGCAATAAATTTGGGCAGGAACTTTTCCATTGCCCCTTTCATACGCTCGTTGGGAGAAAATACTATCATAGTACTTCCCTTTCCTACCTTCGAAACCACCATAACATAAGACTCGGAATCGGGAGTACAGGCGATTATGGTTTTATCAAAACTGCCATATTTTTGATTTGGATTATACTTTTCAAGGCGCTCAACATCGGAAAGTTCAAAAGACGCTATCCTTTTACGTGAACTTTTAGCAACAATTTTATCAATATCCATAGCACCGTTGGTAATAATATACTCATATTCGATCATCAACATCATCGAAAGTTTATACGCACCAAAAAGCAGACCTGCCACAAGAAGCAATGTATATGTGCCAAGAATCTGTATAACAAAAAGCATTGCAACAGCAATCAATGCTATAGCCAAAATCCAGATTCCCAAGAAAGAGAGAACCATTTTTGTATTCTTTTTAATAGAAGTCGGAGG